>JANXZI010000137.1 GCA_025355595.1 Spartobacteria bacterium | reverse complement strand
GAAATTTCCGGTGCCGAGATCTTGAAGTCAGCGCGGACGCACGGAAAATCAACGAGGCAGTCCGACGGGGAGCACGGGCTTCATCAAAGGAATATAACGCGCGACCCAGCGCTGTTTCACGGTGTGCGGTGAAGGCGGGGTGAGCAGCAGGGCTGCGCGTGGCGGCTATGTCAAAACGCTTGTGTGCCTAAAAATTCGTGTTAGTGTGTGCCTAAATAATGCACATGTGGCACGAATTGCATATGTTGCACGTCGTTGGGAGACAGGTCGTTAGCCGAAACTGAGGGTTTGCCAGAGAAGCCCGAATGAGGCTCATAACCTGAAGGTCGCAGGTTCAAATCCTGCCCCCGCAACCACTCCCTTCTCAAGTGGGTCTCCGCATGGTGGCGGACGTGGTGAAGGAATTCATGGCAGCGAAGGAAGAGGACGGCGTGAGCAAGCGATAGCTCCGCAGCAAGGTGAATCGCTGGAATCGAGCGACAAGTCCGCGGCAAAAATCATCAGGCCAAACCCAGCCCGAGATTCGATTAATGCTGCTGCGGTTTTTTCCTACAGTCGGCCTCTCGACTGCCGTCGTGCCCCGACTGTAAGGTGCAAAAGTTCCGCATTCCTCCCGCTATGCCCGCCCTCAAATCCAAAACCACCGCCACCGATGCGCTCGTCGTCCTCTCGACGATCGCGCTGACGACCTTCATCGTCGCCACGCTTTTTTTCGCCCGCGAGGTGCTCATCCCGCTGGCGCTGGCGGTGCTGCTGACCTTCCTGCTTGCGCCCCTGGTTACGCGCATCGAACGCTGGATTGGCCGCATCGCGGCGGTGCTGCTGGTCGTGGCGCTGATCTTCACGGGCTTCGGCGCGGCGGGCTGGATGCTCACCCGGCAGCTCGTCGATCTCGCGGCGAAGCTGCCCGAATACAAGGAGAACATCGTCACCAAAATGCACGCCTTCGAGGTTCCGAAAGGGGGCGCTTTCACGAAGTTGTCGCAGCTTGTGGACGAGCTGAAGAAGGAGCTGCCGGGCGGGAAGGCACCGATCACGCCAAAAGTTACGCAAGAGCCGGGCAAGCCGGAGTCGGCTGTTTCTTCGCCGCCGGATGCGCCTCCAGCCGCGGTGCCGGTGCAGGTGGTCGAGACGGCTAAGGGCAGTCCGCTGGATCTCGTCCAAGTCATCATCGCGCCGCTGCTCGGGCCTTTGGGCATGGCCGCGTTGGTGCTGGTGCTGGTCATCTTCATGCTCCTCCAGCGCGAAGATTTGCGCAGCCGGATGATCCGGCTCATCGGCCAGGGTCGCATCAGCGCGACCACGCGCGCCATGGACGACGCGGGACGCCGGGTTTCGCGCTACCTCCTCATGCAGCTCCTGGTGAATGTGATTTACGGCACAATAATCGCGATCGGGCTTTACTTCATCGGCGTGCCCAATGCCGTGCTCTGGGGAGCGTTCGCAACGGTCCTCCGCTTCATCCCGTACATCGGGCCGTGGGTCGCCACGATCCTTCCCACGATCCTCGCCCTGGCCGTCTCGCCGCACTGGACCATGCCGATTCTCACCGTCGTGCTTTTCGGGGGAACCGAGCTGCTGCTGAACAACGTTTTGGAACCGTGGCTCTACGGCGCGCACACCGGGGTCTCGTCCATGGCGCTGATCGTAGCCGCGGTGTTTTGGACCTGGCTTTGGGGGCCGCTCGGCCTCGTGCTCGCCACGCCGCTCACGGTCTGCCTCGTGGTCATGGGACGGCACGTGCCGCGCCTCTCGTTTCTCAGCGTTGTGCTGAGCGATGAGGAAGCTCTCACGCCTGCCGAGGATTGCTACCATCGCCTGCTCTCGCCGGGCGACCGCGACGAATTGGAACTGGTCGAGTCGTATTTGAAAGCGAACTCGCTCACCGCCCTTTACGACTCCGTGTTCATCCCGGTGCTCACCGCCGCAGAGACCGATGCCCGCTCGGAATCGCTGGACCAGGGGCAACTCGGCTACGTCGAGCAAAGCATGCGCGACATCATCGAAGACCTCGGCACACGCCCGGCCGTGCCGTCCAAGGCGGCTGTGGAAAAAGCCGATGCCGCGGCCGACGAGAAAGCTCCGCCGCCACCGGCGCTCGCGCCGGACTGCCGAGTTTACTGCGTGCCCGCCCGCGCGGAGCGCGACGAAATCGCCGGCATCATGCTCGTTCAGTTGGCGCGGCAGCAGGGTTTCGGGGCGCAAAACGCTTCGGGCGAACTCGTCACCGGCGAGTTGGTCGCCCTGGTGGAAAAGGCCGATGTGGATGTCGTGTGCATCTCGGTCGTGGCACCGACCACGGT
>JANXZI010000123.1 GCA_025355595.1 Spartobacteria bacterium | reverse complement strand
CCGATGAGGGACACGGCGTACGTTTCAAAAACATCCGCGGCCATGCCCGCGCAGTCGCCGACGTTGTCGCCGACATTGTCCGCGATGGTCGCGGGGTTACGCGGATCATCTTCATCGAGGTTTTGCTCCACTTTGCCGACGAGGTCCGCGCCGACATCCGCGGCCTTCGTGTAGATGCCGCCGCCGAGACGCGCGAAGACCGAGATGAGCGATGCGCCGAGCGCGAGGCCGATGAGGCTCGCGACCGCCTTGCCGGGCATCATTTTTTCCACGATGAGGTAGAAGCCGCCGGTCGAGAGCAGCGCGAGCGCGACGACGAGCAGGCCGGTGACCGCACCGCCGCTGAACGCCGCCTGCAACGCCTTCTTCGCGCTCGTGCGAGCACCTTCCGCGGTGCGGACATTCGCCTTCACCGCGATCCTCATGCCGATGAATCCCGCAGCCAGCGAGCACACGGCACCGACGATGAAACCGATCGCAGTCGGCGCGTCCTTTTTCCAAAACAGCAGCGCGGTGATCGCGATGCCGATCACGGAAATGGATGCGAGCTGGCGCCTGAGGTAAGCCTTCGCGCCCTGCTCGATGGCGTTCGCGATGAACTGCATCTTCTCGGTGCCGGATGAAATCGAGAGGAGCGATTTGATCAGCCAGAGTGCGAAGACCAGCCCGAGTGCCGCGCATGCGAGCGAGATCGGGATGCCGTTTTCGATGAGGGTAGCCAGGGTCAGTGCCATAGATGTTTTGCAGGGAGGGAAACGCGAAAGGCCGCGCAGAGTAGGAATTTACGCGATGGTGGCAAGCGGCGTTTTGCTCTGTGTTTTTTGCGGGCGCGGAGTGGGATGGCCGTCCCACACGAGCGGCCCGCGCTTTCACAAGCGCGGCGACGAGAGGACACGTGGCGCGACGAGCAGCGAGAGGATCGCTTTCTGCGCGTGCAGGCGGTTTTCGGCCTGCGTGAAAATGGTGTCCGCGTGTGCCTCGAAGACCTCTGCGGTGATTTCCTTGCCTCGATACGCGGGCAGGCAGTGCATGACGAGCGCGCCGGGCTTCGCGAGCTTCACGAGCGCGTCGTCAATCTGATAAGACGCGAGCTGCGCGATGCGGTATTCGGATTCCTGCTCCTTTCCCATGCTCACCCACACGTCGGTGTAGAGCACGTCGGCCCCGCGCGCGGCGGCTTGCAGATCATCGGTGATCACGATTTTTCCGCCGCCACTCTTTCCGCCCGGAAATGCCCGCGCGACGATCGCCGGGTCCGGCTGGTACTGCGCAGGCGCGGCGATGCGCAGCTCGAAGTCGAGCTTCGACGCAGCCCACAGCCACGAGAGCGGGACGTTGCACGCGCCGTCGCCGATGAAGGTGATCACCTTGCCGGAAAATGTGCCGAGCTTTTCCGCGACCGTCTGCAAGTCCGCGAGGATCTGGCACGGATGCTCGCCGTCGGTGAGCGCGTTGATCGTCGGGATGCGGCTGAACTTCGCGAAATTCTCGACCTCGTCCTGCCCGAACGTGCGGATGACCGCGCCGTGGCACATGCGTCCGATGACGCGCGCGGTGTCCTCGATCGGCTCGCCGCGGCCGAGCTGGATGTCGTCCGCCGCGAGGAAAATCACATCGCCACCGAGTTCGCGGATGCCGACCTCGAAGCTCACGCGCGTGCGCGTGGACGACTTGGAAAACATGAGCGCCCAGCACTGGTGCCGGAGCGGGTGAGCCTCGTGCCGCCCGCGCGTGGCCTTCATCTTCACCGCGAGATCGAGCACCGCGAAGATGTCGTCGCGGCTGGCGGCTTCCAGTGAAAGGAGGTGTTGCATGGGAGTTCCCTTTTGGAAAAAGGGTGCCGAGGATGCCCGGCGCGCGCGCGATGACAAGCGGAAGTTTCGAGGCTGCGACGTGGCTGCAACGCCTCCTCGCTGGATCAGCGGAGAGGCGGGCGCCTCTGCAACAGACCGCGACGGGGCGTCGCAGCAACGGCACGTCGCCCGCGATATTGATTTGCCACCACCGCGCGTCGCGTCTATCTCCGCGCCTCCATTTTCGCAGCGCAAACGCGCTGCGCTTCAATTCACCACTTCACGCACAAAAAAATCATGTCCCACACCATCATCACCGCAATCGCAGGCCGCCAGATCATTGACAGTCGCGGCAATCCGACCGTCGAAGCCGAGGTGCATCTCGCAGGCGGAGCGATGGGCCGCGCCGCGGTGCCGAGCGGCGCGAGCACCGGCGAGCACGAGGCGTGGGAACTGCGCGACGGCGTGAAGGATCGCTGGCTCGGCAAAGGCGTGCTGAAGGCCGTGGCGAACATCAACAAGACCATCGCCGACGAACTCGAAGGCATGGACGCGACCGACCAGGTCTCCGTGGACCGCACGATGATCGCGATTGATGGCACGCACAACAAATCGAAGCTCGGCGCGAACGCGATCCTCGCCGTCTCGATGGCGACCGCGCACGCCGCGGCCTCGCAGCTCGGCCTCCCCCTTTTCAAATACCTCGGCGGGCCGAACGCAAAAGTGCTCCCCGTGCCGATGATGAACATCATCAACGGCGGAGCGCACTCGGATGCGCCGATTGATTTCCAGGAGTTCATGGTGATGCCGAAGGGCGCACGAAATTTCAGCGAGGCGCTGCGCTGCGGCGCGGAAATCTTCCACGCACTCAAGGGCGTGCTGAAGGGCCGCGGCCTCAGCACCGCGGTCGGCGACGAAGGCGGCTTCGCGCCGAACCTCCAGAGCGCCGACGACGCGCTCGAAACGATCGCGGAGGCGGTGAAGAAGGCGGGCTACAAGTTCGGCAAGGACGTGTTCATCGCGATCGATGCCGCGGCGTCGGAATTTTACGACAAGGCGAAGAAGGACTACGTCTTCAAAAAGAGCAGCGGCCAGCGCTTCAGCGCCGATGAACTCGTGGCGTTCTACAAAAAGCTCTGCGCGAAATTTCCGATCATCAGCATCGAGGACGGCTGCGCGGAGAACGACTGGGCCGGCTGGAAAAAACTCACCGATGTGCTCGGCGACAAGGTGCAGATCGTCGGCGACGATCTCTTCGTCACGAATGTGGATTTCCTCCGCAAGGGCATCGAGACCGGCACGGCGAATTCCATTCTCGTGAAGGTGAACCAGATTGGCTCGCTCACCGAGACGTTCGACGCCGTCGAACTCGCGAAGGAGAACCGCTACACCGCAGTCATCAGCCACCGCTCGGGCGAGACCGAGGACTCGACCATCGCCGACATCGCCGTCGCGACGAACGCGGGCCAGATCAAGACCGGCTCGATGTCGCGCACGGACCGCATCGCGAAATACAACCAATTGCTGAGAATCGAGGAAATTTTGGGTGACAACGCCATTTATGGA
>JANXZI010000275.1 GCA_025355595.1 Spartobacteria bacterium | reverse complement strand
CGCACCTGCGGCTGCAGCGGCGGCGGAGGCTTGGAGAAAACGGCGGCGCGTCTGCAGGGCGTTTGCTTTCATGGAGCGGGGACTCGGGATCGTGGCGTCGGAAAATGCGCCGTGGTGCGTGGCCCGGTGATCACTTTGCCGCGGCGGGCGCGGGCAGCTTGCACGACTGCCATGCGAGGAAGCGCCACTTGCCCTTTTCCTCGCGCCACACGCTGAGGAAACTGAGCTGCATGTCCACTTCGCCGGTGGCGTTCGCGACTTTCACATGCGCGCGGCCCGTCATGAGCGCGATGCCGGGCGCGGGAAAAGTGAATGCGCGCTCCTCGTATTCGAGCATGAGATATTTCGTGCGGCCCGAGGTGAGGGACTCGATGTAGGACTGCTTCGTGTCCACCGTGCCGCTCGAATGGGCGTAGCGCAGATCGTCGGAGAAAATCGCCGTGAGTTTTTCGCGGTCGGCGGACTTTGTTGCAGTGACACGTGCATCATCGGCGGCTGTGAGGGCTGCGGTGCGAGCATCTTCCCCGCGGAGTGATGGGACGATTGCGAGGCAGAGTGCGAGGAGGGAAAAAACGAGGGAACGCATCTCGGTAAGATACCCTGCAGATGTGCGGCATGTCACGCCATCGCGCCATCGCCGCTCGCGAAAAGATCCGCCCGCCTTCTGCCAGGAGACCGGCTCGCAGCGAAATGTAGCGTAGCTCTCAAGAGCTGCGCAGGAGCGTGGCGTGCGGCGCAGTTTTGGAGGACTACGCTACGAATGCGCAGCGCCGCATCCGTCAACTCAGGCTGAGATCGCCGCCCTCGCACAGATCGGCTTTCCCAAATGTCTTCAGGCCAGTGTGGCCCATCGCATGGGCGATGGTGAGCCACAGGCGGTTGTGTGCGACTTTATCGAGCGTGAGCGAGCGGCCCATCTTGAAGCCGGGTGCGCCGCCGACGAGCACGAGCGGGATGTTATCGAGCGTGTGCGAGTTGCCTTTGCCGAGTTCGTTTGTCCAGACGATGAGCGTGTGGTCGAGCATTGAGCCGTCGCCGACGGGCTCAGGCGTCTCGGCGAGGCGCTTCGCGAGGTAGGCGAGTTCGCCGCAAAACCAGCGGTTGATTTTTTGCAGCTTCGCCTGCGCGTCCTTGTTCGCGTCCGGCTCGTGCGAGAGCGAATGGTGGCCTTCCTCGACGCCGAGCCAGCGCATCTGCGCCTGGCCGACGCTGCGCATGTATTGCAGCGTGGCGACGCGCGTCATGTCGTTGCTGAGCGAATTCACGAGCAGATCGATCTGCATCCGCGAAAGCTGCGGCGTGTTGTCGTTCACGATTTCGATGCCGGGATCGAGCGGCGGCATCTTGTGCGTGAGGTGCGCGTCGGCCGGTGTCTTCAGTTCCTGCTCCAGGCCGCGAACGAGCGTCATGTGCTGCTCGAGCATCTGCTTGTCGCGCGCACTGAGTTTTGCGGAGACGCGTTTCAAGTCCGCGCTCACATCGTCGAGGATGCTCACGAGCGAGTCCTTGTCCTTCATCTGCCCGTAGAGCTTCTCAAACATCCGATACGGATCATCAATCGGTGAGACGGGCTGGTTGCCGCCGAGGTAGCTCATGCGGGTCCAAGGGTCCGCGCGGTTCGGCACCGCGACGCCGAATTCCACCGAGCCAAAACGTGTTTTTGTCTCCGGTTTGCTTTGGAGAAAATTTTTGATCTCCTGGTCAATCGAAATGCTGCCCGCCCAGCCCGCGGGATTTCCGCCGCCGCCCATGATGTTGCCGGGCAGCAGTTCGGACCCCGTGAGCAGGCAGCTCATGCCGCGCATGTGGTTGTCCCCGTCGCCGCGCACTTTGTTGAAGACGCCCTTGAGCATCATCGTGCGATCCTTGAACGGCGCGAGCGGCTCGAGGATGGATTTGAGATTCAGCTCACCCGCGGCGTCCGGCCAAAACTCATCCGGCAGCGTGCCGTTCGGCGAGAACATGATGATGAGCCGCTGGCGACGCTGCGGGAGCGGCGCGCCCGTGAGCGACGGCAGGCCCGCGAGAAACGGCAGCGCGGCGGCGGAGACTCCGAGGTTGCGGAGGAATTGGCGGCGGTTGAGGTGCAGCATGGGAAGGGATTCCGAGTTAGGTGTTAAAAGTTAGATGTTCGATGCTAGAAGTTTAGCCCGCCGCAGGCGACTTTCGGATTCGGAGTGCGTGTGTGACATGCGGAAGGCCGCTGCGCGGGGCTGAACTTTTAACATCGAACACCTAACGCTTAACTCAAAATCGGCGTCGTCGTTTTATGACCTTCACCGCGCTGTGGGCGAAGTGCCCGCGACTTTCTGCGGCGGCGTGAGTGCGTGCATCGCGGCGACGGTGGCGATGTCGCCGAGCAGTTTCTGGATGTGGAAGCCGTTCTTTTCAAACTGCTCACGCAGCTCATCGAGCGTGCGTTCGCCGAATGCGAGCGGGTTCTGCTTCACGATGTGGAAGAAAAGCTGGCGCACAAATGCGCGGTGCGCGATCGGGCTGCCGATGGTGTAGTCGGCGATGTCCTTGGGGCCTTTGAGTTTCACTGTGCGGCCGTCGTCGGTATCGAACTCCGCGACCGTGTTCACCGGCTTGTGATTGTCCTCCGTGCGCCAGCGGCCGACGGCGTCGTAGTGCTCGAGGCTGAAGCCAAACGGATTAATCACCGTGTGGCAGCTCGCGCACGCGCCGGTCTTCGTGAGCTGCGTCACTTTCTCGCGCATGGTGAGCGACGGATCGAATTTCTGATTGTCGAACGATGCCGCGACCGACGGGTTTTTCAGCGAAAGGCCGACGACATTGCGGCTCAGGAAAACGCCGCGGTGAATCGGTGACGACGCGCGGCTGTAGCTGTGCAGCGCGAGCAAATACGGATGCGTGATGATGCCGTTCCGCTGCGCGGCGCCGAAGCTCACGCGCTGGAATTCCGCGCCCTTCACGTCCTTGCCGTAATATTTTCCAAGCCGCTCATTGAGCCACATGTAATCGGCGGTGATGAGCTGCCGGTAGTCCGACGTGTCGCTCCACACGGTCTCCTCGAGGAAGAGCCACAGCGACTCGCGCAGGTCGGCGAACATCGTCGCGTCAAATCCGGGGAACACCTTCGGATCCTTTAGCGAATTGTCCGCGCGTTCGAGCTCCAGCCATTGCTGGAAAAATCCACGCAGCTTCGCCTTCGCCCGCGGGTCCGCGACCATGCGGCGCGACGCGGCGGCGATCTGATCCTTCGTCTTCAATTTTCCCTCGGCGGCGCTGCGCGCGAGTTGCGAATCAGGGATCGAATCCCACAGCGTGAGCGCGAGCTGCGATGCGGCGGCGAAGTCGTCCGTTTTCCCGTCATTCGCCAGCTCGGGATACAGGAAGCGCGGCGACTTCAGCGCGAGGAGCACGATGCGCTTCACCGCGAGGTCGGGTGTCTTCGCAGTGTCAAAATGATGATCCACGAAAAGCTTCCGCTGCTCGTCGTCGAGCGGACGCCGGAACGCCGCCTCGACAAATCGTTTCGCAAAATCCTTCAGCTTCACCGCGCGATCCGGCTTCCCGGATTTGCTTCCCGAAAAGCTGTCCAGGTTCGCCTCGACATACAGCATCACCTCGACCGCCGCGCGCGTCGTCGCCTGATCCCATTCCTTGGAAATCGTCGTCCCGCGCTCGTAGCCATCGCTGCGATCATCCGCCGGAAACTGCGTCGCCACGACCATCGTCGTCGCACGGCCCTGCGGCTCCAGCATCGCCTCCGGGATGAGTTCCTGACGCCCGTGCGGCGGCTTCCAGTGCAGCTCCACGGACGCGCTCTTTTCCTGAAATTTGAGATGCTCCAGCGAAATCGGATACGCGCGCCCGCCGAGTAGAAAGATGCTCTTCTTCTCCTCGCGCACCGTCGGCCCCGGCGTGACCCACGCATCAATCAGCGGATCGCGCGTGTTGTTCACGTAGAGGCGTACCCCGTTCTCCGTCTTCACGATGAACTCATACATGCCCGTCTCCGGCGCGAAAATGGAGCCGTCCCAGCGCGTCGTAAAATCGTCCGGGCGCAGCCGGTTCGCATCCGGGCTCTCCTTGCCAAAGTGAAACGAGACCGCCTTGTCCACCTGCTCGTAGCTCGTGCGCTCCTTCTTGTTCCGCTCGGCACGCTCCTTGTCATTCCGCGGCTTCAGGATCGGCCCGATGATGACCGGGAATCGCCCGCTGTAGCGCCCCTTCAACCCGTGCGTTTTGCCAAATGGCCGATCGAACCCGCCTTGAAAACGCCCGATCAAATCCGCGACGGAATTTTGATACTGCTCGACCGTGAGCCGTGAAAGATCCTCGCGCACCGGATTGTTTTTCAACTGCGCCGACGGCGAATAAAACGCATCGAAAATGTAAGCCGCCACATCGTCCGCATCCTTGCCCACGATGGTG
>JANXZI010000044.1 GCA_025355595.1 Spartobacteria bacterium | reverse complement strand
CAGTTCGGGCGCCTCGGAAAAATCGCGCGGGGTGATCATCTCGCGGTCGAGCGGAAGGCCGCCGTTTTCAATGTGGCGGATCACTTTTTCGTACGGTTGCCACTTGAGTTCGCCGAGCTTGCGGATCTTGTCGAGCTTCGTGCCGGTGGCGTCGCGCACGGCCTTGTAGAGCAGTTCGCTGCAGTAGATTTTTTCGTCGTCCATGTCGTAGTGGATGTCGTACGGGCGGCCCGCGTATTTTTCTGCGGCGGCGATGATCGCGGGGATTTTTTTCGCGAGCGGATCGCGGAGGCGAAAGGCGACATACGCGCTGCCGCGGCCCTGCGCGATCCAGTGCGCGAGCTGCGTTTCCTTCACCGGGCCGATGGCCTCGATGACCATCCATTTGTCGCCATGCGCCTTTTCCACATCGCGTCTTTTCACGATCCCGCAGTGCGAAAAGGGCGAGCCGCTCGACCCCTCGATCGCGTCCACGAGCGGATCGTGCGGCAGGCTTTGGAAAACAAAATCGCCGGGCTCCGGCACGTATTCGGTCGGCGCGGCGGCGGATCTTTTCTCCGGACGGCAGCCGGAAAAAATCGCGACACACACGCAGAGCAGCAAACGGAGGAACATCGCGGCACGCTGCCAGCGCGGGGTGGCCCCGGCAAGCTCGCACGAATGCTGGCAAAAGTTTCGCGGTTCCTGCTAAGAAGCGCGGAGATGAATGAGTTGAAACAAACAGCCACATGATGCGCGTTTTCCTCCTGCTGCTCGCCGCAGTTTTCACGATGGCTGGAGCGTCTGCGGCTCCCGCGCCGGCGAAAGGCCCGGGCAAGGACGAGAAGCTGCGGCTGGCAGGCGATGTCCTGAAAATCTTCGAGGCGAAATGCGCGGACTGCCACGGCGCGCATCTGCCGAAACCGAAAGGGAAATTTGGCTACGTTTTGGATCTGAAGCGCATGGCGGAGAATCCCGAATACATCGTGCGCGGAGAGCCGGGAAAATCCGAACTCTTCCAACTGGTGAAGAACAACGAGATGCCGGGCGAGGATGCGGATGTGCCGCCGCTGACACCGGACGAAAAGAAGCTCGTCGAGGACTGGGTGCGCGCGGGCGCGCCGCATGAGCTCCCCGCGGCGCTTCCCCCGCAGGAAGGCAAGCCGGAGGCAAAGGTGTCCTTCCTCCGCCGGGTCGCGAACTGGCTCGGAAAATTTCATCCGCTCTCGACGCATTTCCCCGTGGGGCTGCTGATGACTGCGGTCTTCGCCGAGGCCATCGCGTGGTGGCTGAAGCGCGATGAATGGATGCTGCTCGTGCGCTTCCTCACCGTTCTCGGCGCGCTGAGCAGTGTGCCGACGGCCGCGCTCGGCTGGCTCACGAATTTCCCGATCGTGAGCGGCAGCGAGTTGGCCATGATCTACCGCTTCCACCAGATCCTCGGCACGGCGGTCTCCGTGTGGGCGCTGGTATGCGCGACCCTCGTGTGCATCGCGGAATGCGAGGAAGGTTCGCTCGCGCGGCGACGTTTCCGCGGCGCGCTGCTGCTCGGGGCGTTTCTCATCAGCGTCGTGGGCTTCCTCGGCGGCGCGCTGAATGCGGGCGGGCTGGGGCACTACAAGTTCTGAGGGACCGGCATCTGCTGCCCGATGATGCGCTCGACACGGGGCGCGCGGCTTTCCATTTTCCACGCCGCATGAAACGAATCCTCTCCGGCATCAAGCCGACCGGCGCGCCGCATCTCGGCAATTATTTCGGCATGATGAAGCCGGCCATCGAGTGGCAGGACAAGGGCGAGGCGTTTTATTTCATCGCGGACTATCATGCACTCACGAGCGTGCATGACCCGAAGGCACTGCGCGAAAACACGCGCGCCGTCGCGCTCGACTTCCTCGCGTGCGGGCTCGATCCGGCGAAAGCCGTGCTCTTCCGCCAGAGCGACGTGCCCGAGCACACGGAGCTGGCATGGCTGCTGAGCTGCCACACGCCGATGCCGATGCTGGAAAATTGCCACGCATTCAAAGATCACCTCGCGCGCCACAAGACGCCGAATCACGGGCTCTTCGCATACCCGGTGCTCATGGCCGCGGACATCCTGCTCTACGACTCAAACGTCGTGCCCGTGGGCCGCGATCAGAAGCAGCACGTCGAAGTCACGCGCGACATCGCGGCCTCGATGAACCGCACTTATGGCGACGGCCTTTTTGTGATTCCCGAGGCGAGCATCATCCCGCAGGTCGCCACGGTGACCGGCCTCGACGGGCAGAAAATGTCGAAGAGCTACGGCAACACGATCGGGCTCTTCGAGGAGGAGAAGGCGCTGCGGAAAAAAATCATGTCCCTCGTGACGGACTCCACGCCCGTCGAGTCGCCGAAGGATCCCGCTGGCTCGATCATCGTCGCACTTTACCGGCTCGTCGCGGGCGAGGCGGAGGTGGCGAAAATGGAGGCGGACTTCCGCGCGGGCGGCATCGGCTACGGCGATTTCAAGAAGCGGCTCTTCGAGGAGCTGTGGGAATTTTTCAGCCCGCTGCGCCAGCGCCGCGCGGAACTCGCCGCCGATCCCGGCTCGGTGGATGCGATCGTGAAATCCGCCGGCGAACGCGCGCGCGCTGTCGCACACCGCACGATGGAGCGGGTGCGCAGAGCAGTGGGGTTGCGCTGAAAAACTCCCTAACCGACATCGTGTAATTTTTTATTAGCCTCGGATGGAACTATTTTTGCGCCGTCACACTTGCAATTAGCACTTGCGCACGCACGGGTAGCTTCACAAATTCGCCGCTCCCCATCACCTCGCATCCCACACTTCGTGGGGTGGATTTCGAGGCCTGAAAACCAAAGCAAAAAAAACATGCAAGAGAACGCCGGACCGAGGATGCCCTCCGAGCCCATCGCCTCTGAGAAGGTGACGATAGACCGCAAGGTCTTCTTCATTGACCTCAAGGAGAACCAGCGCGGGCGCTTCATGAAGATCACCGAAGATGTCGGTGGGCGGCGTGACACGATCATGCTGCCCGCGGCCGCCTTCAAGGACTTCCTGGAAGCACTTGCGCGACTGGTCGAATACGAGTCGAAGCTGTAGTCCGCCCCACGGATTGCAAGGCCTGTGAATCCCCGCAGGCCGAAATGAACGCCCCAGCCATCGCCCAGGCTGGGGCTTTCTTTTTCCCGGCTGAAACACTGGACTACTTTCCGGCGAGTACCACACGCAGCGCTTCAGCCACAGTCGCGGACTCGACCTCCTTCATGCAGCGGAAATCAATCGGGCATTCGCGCAGGAAGCACGGACTGCACTCGGCGCGCTTGCGCACGATCGCGTGGCCACCGCCGAGCGGGCCGGTGAGCGCAGGCTCGGTGCTGCCGAAAATCGCGACGGTCGGGACACCGAGCAGCGCGGCGAGGTGCATCGTGCCGGTGTCGTTCGTGAGCAGCGCATCGCTCGCGCGCAGGACGGCGATGAGTTCGGCGAGCGTCGTTTTGCCGCAGAGGTTTTCGATCTCGGCAGGTGCGGGACAAAGCGCGACGATCCGTTCCGCGACCGCCCGATCCTTTGCGGTGCCGACGAGCTGCCAGCGCGCGCCGGCGGGATCATCCAGCGTCTGCACGACCTCGCCGAAACGCTCCGGCAGCCAGCGTTTCGCGGGGCCGTACTCGGCGCCAGCGCAGATCGCGACGTGCGCCGGTTTTCCAGGCGCACGCTTTTTTGCGGCAGCGTTTGGAAAGCCGAAATTCACATCCGCATCAGCGTTCGCGCCGAGGAATTCCGCGAGGCGCAGGTAGTGATGCACCTGATGCCGCGCCGGCCCGATCACAGGCTCGTTTTTCTCCACGCCGCAAATCTCCGTGAGCAGCCAGCGCCGCGAGTGCCCGGTGTATCCCACGCGCCGGGGAACTCGCGCGAGCCACATCTCCAGCCCGGTGCGCAGGCTGTTTGGGAAAATCACGCCGGTATCGAATTTGCCGCTGCGGATCAGCTTCGCGACGCCGAGGATTTTCGCCTTGGGAAATGCGATTACCTCGTCCACCTCCGCGACGAGCCGCCACACCTCCGCGATTTTTCCCGGCGTGAGCACGGCGAGGTGCGCGGCGGGGTTCGCGCGTTTCAGCGCTCGCACGGCGGGCACGGTCATCACGGCGTCGCCGAGCCAGTTGGATGAGCGGATGACGATGCGCTCCATCACTTCGTCTTCCAGTGCATCGTGCGGAACGGATGTTCGTCCATGAGATTGCCTGCGACTCCGCCGAGACGGTCGCTGTAAAACATGAGCACCACGTAGTTGAACAGCGGGCATACCGGCATCTCGTCGCGGATGAGGATCGTCTCGGCCTCGCGGAAAATGTCGAAGCGCTTTGCGCCGTCGGTCTCCTTCGCGGCGAGCGCGATGAGTTCGTCGTAGCGCGGGTTGCTCCAGCCGCAGTTGTTGTTGCCGCCGCCGGTCAGGAACATGTCGAGGAAGGTGTTCGGATCCTGGTAGTCGCCGACCCACGACGAGCGGCAGAAATCAAAATCGAGCGCCGAGAGTGTGTTCAGATACACGGCCCATTCCTGCTTCGCGAGCAGCACGGAAATTCCCAGCTCACGCTTGAACATCGCCTGCACCTCGACCGCGATTTTTTCATCCGTCTCGCTCTTGTTCGTGTAAAGGTAGCGCACGACGGGAAAGCCCGCACCACCGGGGAAGCCGGCCTCGGCGAGCAGCTTTTTCGCGGCATCCGGATCGCGCTTCACGCCCGCCGGCGGCTGGTAACCCGCGGTGCCTGGCGGCACGAATGCGTCCGTCGGCGGCTCGCCGGCCTGCGTGACTTTTTCCGTGAGCAGCACCTTGTCCACGACCATCGAGAACGCCTTGCGCACCCGCACGTCACGGAACGGCGCGCGCTTCACATTGAAGCGCATGAAGTATGTCGCGAGGATCGGCGTGGCGTGGTAGTCGGGCCGCTTTTTCAACTCCGGCACGAGCGAGGTCGGCACGAGCGACTTGTCGAGGATGAGGTCGGCCACGCCGCTGTGGTAGAAATTGAACGCCGTGTTCGGCGACGGCGCAGGCAGCACGTCCACGGTATTCATTTTCACATTCACTGCGTCCCAGTACTTCGGATTTCGCGTGAGGCGGATGCGATCATTCAGCCGCCACTCGGTGAGCAGGAATGGCCCGTTGTTCACGATCGCGCCGGGCCGCAGCCACGACTTGCCGGATTTTTCTGCGGCCTCGACGGTCGCACGATGCACCGGGTTCAGCGTGTAGAATGCGCAGAGGTCTATGAAAAATGGTGTCGGGTTTTTCAGTTCGACCGTGAGCGTGCGTGCGTCCGGCGCGCGCACTGCGACGGTGCCTTCCCCCGGGCGCGACGCCTCGTCCTTCGCCTCGCCGTACGCCTCCGCGCCGCGGATGTAGTAGAACTGATATTTGTATTCCGCCTCCGGCTCGCGGAGCGCGCGCAGCCAGGACCAGACGAAATCCTCCGCCGTGAGCACGTCGCCATTCGTCCACTTCACGCCCTCGCGCAGATGGAAAGTGTAACGCAGCCCGTCGGGCGAAATCTCCCAGCGTTCGGCCATCCCCGGCTCGGTGTCACCGCTCACCGTGTATCGCGTGAGTCCCTCGAACAGCGCATACGCGATGCGGCCCTCGGGCTGTCCGCGGATCTTTGCGGGGTCGATCGTGTCCGGCTCGCCGCCATTGATTACCACGAGGTCCGCACGATCCGGCGGCCTCCCGCAGCCGGAGACCATCGTGATCACAAGGAAAAAGAGGATCAGGCTGCGAAGGGTGGGCATCACGGGACGCGCACGTTGCACGATCTGCGTGCGGCTTTCCAGTCCCGCTATCGTAGCGCCGACGAATCGTCGGCCCCGCGCGCCCCGAGAGATCGGCGCGTGGAATTTTCAAGTCCTGTCCAGAACGGTGATGAGCACAGGCGTAGCACGCCTTCGTACCTCGTTTCCGCTCACGCGTTTTTTATGCCGGCGAATCGTCGGCGCTACAGTTCTCCGCACTCGAAATAACTCAAATTTCAAAAGCGTTTTGCGGGATGGTCAGTTATTTATCTGCGCCCCGATGAATCCCCTCGAACAGCGATTGAAATATAAATTCCGCAATCCGCTCCTGCTGGCGGAGGCGCTCACGCACCCGTCGCTCGGGCACGAGACGCAGCGGCATCATTTCGACAATCAGCGGCTGGAATTTCTCGGCGACGCCGTGCTCCAGCTCATCTTTACCGAGTGGCTGTTCGATCATTTTCCAAAGTTCAGCGAAGGCCAGCTCACGAAGATGCGCTCCGGCCTCGTCTCGCGCGACGGCTTGAAAATGCACGCGGAGCGGCTCTCCCTCGGCATGCATCTGATGATGGGCCGCGGCGAGGAAACTTCCGGCGGACGCGAGCGCAGTTCCGCCCTCGCCGATGCCTACGAGGCGCTCATCGGTGCGATCTATCTCGACTCGGATTACGTGACCGCACGCCGGATCGTGCTCACCGAGGCGCGCGAAGACCTCGACACACTCGAGGTGGACCCGCCGGATCAAAACCCGAAAGGCCAGCTTCAGGAAGTGCTCCAAGCGATCTCACCGGTGAGTCCCGTCTATCCGATTCTCTCCGCCGTGGGGCCCGAGCATCAGAAAGATTTCGTCGCGAGAGTGACGTGGAACGGCAGCGAACTCGGCGAAGGAAAAGGCCGCAGCAAGAAGGACGCGGAGACCGCCGCCGCCCGCGACGCGCTGATCAAGCGGCTTTGGGAGACCGCTGAATTTGCCGCTGAACCGGCCAAGAGAAAGCCTGCGAATAAGAAACCAAGAACTGCGAAGAACTGACGAACAACATGCCGCGTGCCGACTTTCAGAAGTTGTCTCGAACGCTGTGCCTCAGTTCTTCACAGCCACCGATCCTTGCGGAACCCGCGTGGCTCCTGCGTGGAACGCCCGTCGGCTGAGTTCTTCACACGGTTATGATGAAGAAGGATCGACGTTCGAAAATAGAACTTCTCCGATCAGCATGTGAACAACCTGCCGTCCGACGCAGATGAGCGTGCACCATTACATCGCCGTGGACCTCGGTGCAGAGAGCGGCCGCGTGATGCTCGGCAGTCTCGCGGAAGGAAACCTCGCGCTGGAGGAAATGCATCGCTTTCCAAACGGGCCGCTCCATTTACAAGGCACGCTGCGCTGGGACGTGCCGCGACTGTGGGAGGACGTGAAGGCCGGGCTGAGGAAAGTCGCCCTGCGCAAACTTCCGGTCGCGAGCATCAGCGTGGATTCGTGGGGCGTGGATTACGTGCTGATGAGCAGTGGCGAGCCGATGCTGAGGCTGCCGTTTTGCTATCGCGATCTGCGCACCAAGAGACCGTACGCGGAAATCGCCGGGCCGCACAGCGAAGCGATCTACGAGGAGACGGGCTCGCAGTTTCTCGCGATCAACACGCTGTATCAACTGGCTGCGGAAAAAAAGTTCGCCCCGGAACTGTTCGCACTCACCGAGCGCTTCCTGATGATCGGCGACTGGTTTCATTTTTTGCTCAGCGGCCGCGCGGTGCAGGAGGAGAGCAACGCTAGCACGACACAGGCGTGGAATCCCGTGACCCGGATGTGGAGCGACCAGGTGATTCGTCTCGCCGGTCTGCCGCGAAGTATTTTTCCAGAAGTCGTTCCGCCGTGTACGCGGCTCGGCAGGCTCACGCCACAGGCGCAGGCGGAGACCGGACTCGGAGCGATCGAAGTCGTCGCAGGCTGCGTGCATGACACCGCCGCCGCCGTGGCCGCGGTGCCCGCGGAGGGCGACGGCTGGGCGTACCTCAGCAGTGGCACATGGTCGCTTGCGGGCATGGAGCTTCCTTCGCCGCTGATCAGCGGGGCGGGCCGCGCAGCGAATTTCACGAATGAAACCGGTGTCGGTGGGACGTCGCGTTTCCTGCGAAATGCGAGCGGGCTCTGGATTCTGCAGGAGTGCCGCCGTGCATGGGCAAATGAAGGGCGCGAGTTCGACTATTCCGAACTGACCCTGCTCGCCGCCGCGGCCGCGCCGTTCCGTTCGCTCGTGAATCCGACGGACCCGGTGTTCCTGCGGCCGGATAACATGCCCGCAACGATCCGCGAGTTTTGCCGCGCGACCGGGCAGCCGCAGCCCGAAACGCCGGGGCAATTTGCCCGCTGCGCAATGGAGAGCCTCGCGTGCATGTACGCCGGGCTGATGACGCAGATGGAAACGGTGACGGGAAAAAAGCTGCCCACGCTGCACATCGTCGGCGGAGGCAGCAGGAATGCGCTGCTAAACCAAATGACCGCGGATTCGATCGACCGCACCGTCATCGCCGGCCCGGTCGAGGCCACGGCGATCGGCAACGTCCTTCTCCAAGCGCTCACGCTCGGGCACATCGCGAGCCACGCGGCACTCCGCGCCATCGTGAAGGCGTCATTCCCGGTGGAGACATTCACGCCGCGCACAGCGTCGCGCTGGAGTGATGCACACGCGCGGTTTTCGAAGTTTGGGTGAGCGGATCGGTAGCCGGGATTTTCCAATGCCGGATCTCGCAAGGCACAGGCTGGATTGCCGGGGCTGGGAAAGGCTCGGCGACTGGTTTCGCCACCGTGCGTTTCCACGAGATTTGCGACGAACACCGCGCGCGGTTTTTACGCGGGCTTCTTCCGGTTCGCTGCCTCGGAGCAGGCTTCCGCGACGGTATCGAGATCGGCCAGGAAGCGCGCGCGCCGGGATTCTGGAATCACGGAGAGCGTTTCTTCCTGGAGCATGCGCGCGGCCGCGTAAGCCTCGGTGAAAACGCGGTGGCCCTTCGTTTCGAGGCGCACGCGGCGTGCGCGGCGATCCGTCTCGTGCGGGTGGCGCGAGACGAGCGCGGCGTTTTCCATGCGGCGCAAAATCGAGGTGATCGTGTTCGGATCGCTTGCCATGAGATCCGTGATCGTCTGCTGCGTGAGGCCGCGCACGTCGCCCTCGTGCAGCCAGCGGAGGATGCTGTATTGATCCGGCGTGATGCCGAGGTGGGCGATGCGGTGGCGGAAAGTCTGGTTCAGCGAATACCACGCGCGGCGCAGCAGCGGCGGGAGCCGTCGGGAGGATTCCTTCGTCGTGATCTTGTCGGACATCGTGAGTTTCTTGTGGCGGTCAGAAAGTTTGAGCGCGTGATGTCTGAGCACCAACGGTGGAGGCTATGCCAGCCTAGGGCAACGCCCTGGGTTTGGATCGTAAAAAGCCAGATCCCTGAAGGGGCGAGACACGATGAAGCCGCCCCTTCACGGCGTGGATCATTTTGTGGCCGATGACCCAGGGCGTTGCCCGGGGCTGGCAGGTTTGCGGGCCTTTGGCCCTCACCGCAGCAGCGATGCGAAATTTCATGCCTCACTCAGGCAGGTACTGCCTCGCGCAGTTTCGCCGCGATGTTGCCGAAGGTCTTCGCGATGGAACTCGTGGGCTCGACGATGACGATCGGCGCGCCTTTGTCACCCGCCTCGCGCGTGGCGATGTCGATCGGCACCCGGCCGAGCAGCGGGACTTTCAAGCGATCTGCTTCGCGCTGTCCGCCGCCGCTGCCGAAAATATCGTAGCGCTTCCCGTCGCTCGGGCAGAGGAAGTAGCTCATGTTTTCGATGATGCCGAGCACGGGCACGTTCACCTTTTCAAACATTGAGGCGGCCTTGCGCGCATCA
The DNA here is from genome assembly GCA_025355595.1 of Spartobacteria bacterium. Taxonomy (GTDB): domain Bacteria; phylum Verrucomicrobiota; class Verrucomicrobiia; order Chthoniobacterales; family Chthoniobacteraceae; genus SXWH01. Next base: position 30,243 of record JANXZI010000044.1, on the reverse strand, counting down.
ATGAGTGCGACTTCCTGCGGCGTGGTGACGATGATAGCACCCGCGAGCGCGACGGTCTGCACGATGGTGAGCTGGATGTCGCCCGTGCCGGGCGGCAGGTCGAGGATGAGGTAGTCGAGGCCGTCCCAGTTCACCTGCCGGAGAAATTGCTGCGTGTATTTGGTGACCATCGGGCCGCGCAGGATTGCGGGCGCGGCGTCATCGAGCAGGAAGCCCATGCTCATCAGTTTCAGCCCGTGGCGCTCGATGGGGATGATGCGGTTCTCTTCGTCGGCCATGGGTCGCTCGCTCGTGCCAAACATCACGCCGATGCTCGGGCCGTAGAGGTCGCAGTCGCACAGGCCGACTCTCGCACCCGCGGCGAGCAGCGCGCACGCAAGGTTCGCGGCGACAGTGCTCTTGCCGACACCGCCCTTCCCGCTGCCGACGGCGATGACGTGCTTCACGCCGGGGATCGACGTCTGCGGCATCGCACCGCCCGCGACAGCCGCCTGCTGCGGGGCGTGAATGTCCACGCGCACAGTGGCCTTCGTGACATCCGCGAGCGTGCGGATCGCAGCCTCGGCCTCCGCCTTGATCTGCGCGGGAATCTTCGCGTCCGCCGCGGTGATCGCGAGCTGCACGGAGACCTCGGTGCCCGTGATGACGATGTCCTTCACGAGGCCAAAGCTGATGATGTCGCGGCTGAACCCGGGATATTTAACCGTGGCGAGTTGCTGGCGGATGGCGTCGGTGGTGGGCATGTCGGTATTCTTGCGGGAGCGGGCGGGACACGGAAGCGGCGAGAGCGACGCGAAGCAAGCGCGGGCTGAAATGCCGTGCCGCCCAATGTGGCGCCGACGAGTCGTCGGCTGAAGTCGTGTGCGGCACAGAGCTCGCGCAATCTTGGAAAATGCGGCGCAGCGGTGAAACGAGCGCGCTGTCGCAAATCGCACGCCGTATGCCGACGAATCGTCTGCGCTACTCGGCCGTGGCGATGAGATCGTTCATCGCCTTTGCGAGCACGCGGATGGCCTTCACTTCCTCGACGCTCGGCACGGCCTTGTCCGGCTTCACGGCGAGCTTGCGCACTTCGGCAAGGTTGTCGTTCAGGCCGGCCCACAGCTTCGTCTTTTTGAAATTCGGATTCATCGTCGAGATGCGGTCGGTGAAATAATCAATCACCGCGGGCTGCGCCATGAGCGTCGCGCCGTCCGTGGTGTAGTGGGCCGAGAGGATGCCGGACGAGATCTCCAGCCCGCGCCACCAGCCGCCGAGCGCGACGAGATGCGAGATCTCCTCGTCGCGCAGTGCCATCATGCCGCCTTCCACGTCGCGCTGCGTGCCGGTGAGTTCCGTGTGGATGCCGGTCCAGTTTTTCACGAGCGCCTTTTCGAGGATGCTGCGGCTGTGGCGCGTGACGTGTTCGCCGACGCCGAGACCCTTTGCCTGCCGCAGCAGCGCGCGCGCGATGGGCTCGATGCGCGACTGCTTTTCCGCGACGACGGCGAGGAAGCCATCCGCAATCACCGCGCCGGTCGAGAGGGCGAGGCGCGCGCGGTCGGCGGGATTCTGCGCCGGGAGTTCGCGCGCGACCTCGTCGTAGGGCACGGGCCGCAGGGCGGTGAGCGCCTTCAGCAGCACGGCGATGCTCGGAGTGGTGAATTCATTGATGCCGAGTTCCTCGCGCATGTGGTCGGAGACCGAGGGCTTCGCAGGCACGGCGGGCACCGCTCGCGGTGCAGGGTTCGCGGGCTTTTGCGCGGCGGATTCCGCCGGTGCGAATGAGAGCGCTGCGAACGTGAGCGCTGCGACTGCGGTGCGATGGATCATGCGGGACATTTTCGAAAATCAAACGGCTGCGCCGCTCCATTTCAACTTCTGTCTCAGCACGTCGAAGAACGAGACGCCCGGCAGCATGGCGAGCGGCAGGCGCTGCGGCGCACGGGTGATGCGGATCACGTCGCCGCGCTCGATGCGCTGAACCACGCGGCCGTCGAGCGTGAGGATGACATCCGGTGCCTCATCCGCGGGCGTGAGGGAGATGGGCGTGCTGTCGGCAACGATCACGGCGCGGTTCGTGAGCACGTGCGGGCAGATGGGATTCACGATGAAGACGCCGCTGTCCGGATCGAGAATGGGGCCGCCTGCGCTGAGGCTGTACGCCGTGCTGCCCGTGGGCGTGGCGACGATGAGGCCGTCGGCATTGTATTGCGTGAGCATGGTGTCGCCGATTCGGACATTCAGCCGTACGAGGCGCGAGATTTCACCGCGGCTGGCGACGGCATCATTCAGGACATTGCGCGAAAGGATCACCGCGCCGTCGCGCACGATCTCGACTTTCAGCAGTGTGCGTTCACTCAGCATGTAGTCGCCCGCGACGATCGCATCCACCGCGCGCTGATGCTCGGTCGCACCAACCGTGGTGAGGAAGCCGAGCGAGCCGAGATTGATGCCAAAAAGCGGGCGCAACGTGTCGCCGAGCGCGTGCAGCGCATCGAGGATCGTGCCGTCACCGCCGAGCACGACGAGCAACTCGCAGCGCGTGGCGAGTTCGGATTCCGAGGCGGATTTTTCCACTCCGATCAGCCGCGCCGCGCGGTGGTCGAGATGAAGCTCCACGGGATGCGCGGCGAATTCGCGCACGAGCGCGGCGACGAGTTCGCGCGCGCCGGGCTTGCTGTCATTCGCGATCAGGCCGAGGTGGCGCGCAGACATGCGAGAAACTCCTTGTTGCCCTCTCCGCCGAGGATCGGGGATGCAATGTGGCCGCACCATTCCAGCCGCACCGGAGTGCCATCGGCGCGCGGAGACGCGGGCATCTTTTCCACAAAATCATGGATGCGTGCGACCGCCGCATCGTGCAGGAGGGGATCGTGCACGATGCCGCCGCGGCTGACTTGGCCGCGGCGGAGTTCGAATTGCGGCTTGATGAGCGGGATGATCACGCCGCCAGAGGTAAGCAATCCGAGCGCGGGCGGCAAGATGAGCGTGAGCGAGATGAACGACACGTCCGCGACGGCGAGCGCGATGGGATCGGGAATGTCGTCGCGCGTGAGATGCCGCGCGTTCAGTTTTTCGCGGACGACGACGCGTGCGTCGCTGCGGATGCGCCAGTCGAGCTGGCTGTGGCCGACATCAATCGCCCACACCTTCGCGGCGCCGTGTTGCAGCAGGCAGTCGGTGAAGCCGCCCGTGCTCGCGCCGATGTCGAGGCATGTGAGGCCGGTGGGATTGATCGCAAAGTGCGCGAGCGCAGCTTCGAGCTTGAACCCACCGCGACCGACGTATCGCTCCGGCACTGCGACTTCGATTTCCGCCGCATCGTCGGCAAACTCCCGGCTCGCCTTGTCCACGACATGACCTGCGACGCGCACTTGCCCGGCCATGATCGCACGCCGCGCCTTTTCCCGGCTCTCGAAGAGCCCGCGCGAAAAGAGGAGTTGGTCGAGCCGGGTTTTCAAATTGCGGATTGCGGATTGCGGATTGCGGATTTCACTGCGCGCGCAACAACCATCCGCAATCCGCAATCGCAATCTCCAATTCAAACCATGGCCAACGAAAATCTCCGCGACGCGATCAAGACGATGATGGTGGAGAGCCTCATGCTCAAAGTGACGAAGGAAGAGATTCGCGACGACATGCCGCTGTTCGGCCCGGAAGGATTGGGTCTCGATTCGATTGACGCGCTGGAACTCGTAGTCGGCCTGGAGAAGCACTTCGGCGTGAAGGTGCCGAATTCCGACGCCGCAAAGCAGGCGCTCGCGACGGTGAATTCGCTGCACGACTACGTGGTGGCAAACCGGCCGTAGCTGCGGCGGGCAGGATGCCGCACGCCGAACGGCAGCCGCGAAACGTGCCACCGCTTGGCGGCGATGCGCAAATGTAGGGGCGACTCGTCGGCGCTCGGCGTGTGAAACACGAAAGACCTTCGGGCGCCCGAAGCGCGTGATGATACTCGGCGACCGATCTTATTCTACTTCGCTTTCAAGACGAGACTAAGCATCCAAGGCCAGGTGCCGATCTCCGTCCGTGCTCGTGATCCGAGGCGAGCCGTGGCAGGCCGCTTTCCAAGGTTCGCACCACCCCGGCCATGTCTGCCCCCCCGGATGGGAAATTCCTTTTCCCGAATCTCCCGGAGATGTTCCTGCGGATTGAGTTCGGGCGAATAGGGATGCAGGCGGTGCCGGCGGGTGTGGCAGAAACGGGCGGATCTCCGTGTCGCGATCGGTGCGAATCCAGACCCATGGGATTTTGCCATTGCGGCAAGCCCTCGCTGCAAAGGAACTGCAGCGGCTGGCGTCCGCAGAGCCGGACCGTTCGGCACGGGGTTTGGGGTCGGCGGGAAATGGGGGCTGCGCACTGCCGCCGGTTCTTCTTTTTTCTATCCGAGATCAAGGCTGCGAATACAGTCAGGCGGAGCGCTGGGATGCGCATGGGGAACCGAACTGTCGGGTGGCGTGGATACAAATGGAGTGTATTCGGGCAGCATTGTTGTCAGCAGTGCTTTGAGGCTGGCTGAGTCCGATGGGCCTTCCTTTAGCGCGCGGTACAGTTCCATCAGGAAGGCATCGGCGAAACGGTGATGGATCGGGGTTGAGAGCAGCCGTGCGATTTTTGGGTGCGCCGTCGCACTGACACTTTCACCGCCGTGGCTGAGTTCCTCGTAGAGTTTCTCGCCGGGACGGAGCCCGGTGACCTGGATCTCGATATCCTTGTGCGGGACGAGGCCGCTAAGTGTGATCATCTGGAGTGCGAGGTCGAGAATTCGCACCGGCTTGCCCATATCAAGGACGAAAATGTCGCCACCCTTGCCGAAGGCGGAACTCTGGAGGACCAGAGAGACGGCTTCCGGAATCGTCATGAAATAGCGGGTGACTTCGGCATGGGTCACGGTCACCGGCCCGCCAGCCGCGATTTGCTGTGTGAAGGTGGGCACGACGCTCCCGGATGAGCCGAGCACATTGCCGAAGCGCACGGCCATGAACTTGGTGCGTGACGACCGCGTCGCGAGCGACTGGATGTACATTTCTGCGAGCCGCTTAGTTGCGCCCATCACATTGGTTGGGTTCACGGCCTTGTCCGTAGAGACAAAGACGAATCGCTCCACGGCGTGTTCGATGGCGAGGTCGGCGAGCAGTGCAGTCCCAAAGACATTGTTGCGGATCGCTTCCCCGGGTTGGAGTTCCATCAGGGGCACATGCTTGTGGGCCGCCGCGTGGAAAATGACGTGCGGTCGGAAGCGGCGGAAAACTTCCAGCATTTGGTTGCGCTGTGTGACATCGCCGACGACCGGAAGCAATGTGGCGGCGTTTTTCTGGCCCAGTAGCTCCTGCTCGATGACAAAAAGCTGCGGCTCCGAACGCTCGACAAGGATCAGTGCGGCCGGTCCGAAGGTGAGAATCTGGCGACACAGTTCGCTGCCGATGCTCCCGCCGGCGCCGGTGACCATGACGGTGTGGCCTTCGATGATTTCCCGCACGGCGTCACCTTTGATTTCCACCGGGGCACGGCCCAGCAGGTCGTGAATCTCGACGGGCCGCAAATTGCTCACGCTCACGCGGCCGGTCGCCAGTTGATCCAGCGAAGGCACCGTCCGGCATGGAAGGCCGGCGTCGCGTGTGAGGATCAGGATTTCGCGGATGCGCATCGCGGGCGCGGACGGCATGGCGATGATGACCTCGTCGAGGTTCAGCTTTTCTTTGAATTCGGCGATGTGCTCCGGGATGCCTGCGATGGCGATGCCGTGGATGCTGCAACGGGCGCTGCGGTGGTCGTCGAAGAATGCGACGGGTAACAGGGCGAGCCACGGCTTTGCCAGAAGGTCCTTGGCCAGGGCCGCGCCGCAATCGCCCGCGCCAACGATGGCCACACGGCGCGGCTTGACGACCGTTCGCCCACCATTTGCGAAGGCAATCTGCCGGATGTGCCGGAAGCTCAGGCGGAGTCCGCTGAGCGCCAGCGTGCTGAGAAGATAGTGCATGAGAAGGACGCCCTTCGGCGGCGCGAATCCGGTCCCAAAAATTAATCGGATCGCACCGAGCGCGAACACCGCCGTCGTGCATGCGAGCATGAGCCGTCGCAAATCCGGCGTACTGAAATAGCTGAGCAGCCCGTCGAACTGATGGAAGCAAAACATGCACAGGAGATGCACGGACACCGTGATCAGGCAGACGGAGAGGACGCTCGGGCGGATCCACGCGGGAATATCAAAATCGAACCGCAGCAGATACGCGAAGATGACGCTCAGCCCGATGACGAGTGCATAGGTGAACGTAAGAGCAATCAGGCGGAGCGGCCGGTCCCGCATGATTCGCTGGAGGATGGGACGTCCGAGCGCGCGGATCATAGGTCGGGGGCCGCCAGGCTTCGCGGCGTTTCGAGGATTAGTGCGCAGATCCGGTTCAGATCATCGGGTGAAAGGCTCGAGCCGCTGGGCAGGCAAAGGCCGCGCTCGAACAGCCCTTCGGATAAAGCGCCGCCGCGCACGCGGCTGCTGGCGAAGACCGGCTGCAAATGGAGCGGTTTCCAGAGCGGCCGCGATTCGATATGGTGGGCTTCGAGTGCCAGACGCACATCCTCTCGCGAGGCGCCGAATTTTTCCGGATCGATCATGATGCAGGTCAGCCAATAGTTAGGCTCACTGTCGGGGCGGATCGGCATGAAACTAATGCCGGGCACGTCGCCGAGTGCGGCCCGATAGGATTGGAAGTTAGTCCGGCGCGCGGCGATTCGCTGCGGCAGCACGGAGAGCTGTCCGCGCCCGATGCCGGCCAGGACGTTACTCATGCGATAATTAAAACCAATCGCCGAGTGCTGGTAATGAGGCGCGGGATCGCGCGCCTGGGTGGCGAGGAAGCGTGCGCGCTCGATCAAGGCGGCATCTTTTGCGACAAGCATCCCTCCGCCAGAGGTGGTGATGATCTTATTGCCATTAAATGAGAACACCGCGAAGTGTCCCTGCTGTCCGACAGCCGCACCGCGATAAGTCGCTCCCAGCGCTTCCGCGGAATCCTGGATGACCGGCACGGCATACTTGGCGCAGGCATCGAGGATTGGTGCGTAGTCTGCGCTTTGGCCGTAAAGATCGACGACGATGACCGCGCGGGGAAGGCGTCCGAGGGCGGCGCAAGAGTCGAGTTCCTCGGCGAGGAGCCCCGGGTCCATGTTCCAACTCGTATTTTCCGAATCTATGAAAACGGGCGTCGCGCCTTCATAGGCGATCGGGTTGGCGCTGGCGCTGAAGGTGAAGGTCGAGCACAGCACTTCGTCACCACGCTGCAGGCCGACTAAGCGCAACGCGAGGTGCAGCGCCGCCGTGCCCGACGAGAGCGCCGCCGCGTGCGGCACGCCGACATAAGCCGCCAGTTCGCGCTCAAAGCCATCGACGTGCGGCCCGAGCGGCGCGATCCAGTTCGTCGCGAATGCTTCCTTCACTAACGCCAGCTCCAGGGCGCCCATGTGCGGCGGAGAGAGGTAAATTCGGGGTGGTTTGTCCATAGTCATGTGTTCGCGACTTCGCTGGGGACCGCGAGACGCGGTGCCGCCGGGCATCGGTAAGCGGGAAAAAACTCCGCCGACACCGCCGCGCTGTTGTTGAAGTCATCCAGCCGCCGCCGTTCCTCGCACAGTCCGCGATAGACCTCCGGAACGACGATCCAGCGCCATGTGGCAAAATCGTGCCGGCGATCGGAAAAGCCCGCCTTGAAATGCCACAGGGTGTCGTTCTTGGATCCGACACCGCCGCCGAGATGCAGCACCCGCGCAGCCATTTCGTTGCCCCACAGCCGGACGGTGTCGATCAGCAATGGCATGGGCGAGACGCCGAGGAAGCTGTCCCGCGTCCCACCCAGGTGAAACTGGATGATGCCATCGCAAAGGGTGAACAGGCCCGCGGCGGCCACGGTTTCACTCACCCGGACCACGAACAATTGCAGCTTGTCTCCGAGTTCCTCGGCGAGCCGCGTGAAATAATCGTCGCCAAAAAAATAGGAGTCGTTCGCGTTCACGCGCCGCATCGTTTCGCGGTAGATGCTGATGAACTCCGCCAGATGACGTTTCGTTGCGTCGTGGACGCAGACGACACCCTCGCGCTGGAGCTTGTTGAGGCGCGTCTTGTAGGCGTTGCGGTAGCGCGCCCGTTGATCCTCCGGCGGCAGCGTGAGATCCACCGAGACGGCCTGCCCGTGAAGCCGGCATTCGCCCAGACCTGCGAACAGGTCGCTCTGCGGAAGCAGCGGGTGAAGCCGCGAAAAGGCCGCGACCACCCGGCGCTCCATGAGCGCCTCCTTCAGTGCGGCCCGAAAGTTTCTCACGACCGCTTCCGGCACCTCTTGGTGCGATGCAACCGCGCCACCGTATCCATAGACCGATGTCGCGTCCTTCCATCCATCGGGCACTGCATCGTCCACCGGTCGGAGCATGAGCGGAAGCGCGATCACGCAGTCGCCTTCGCGATAGGCGAAAAGCTGCGCCACTCCCTCGCCGCGCGCCTCTTCGACACGATGATATTGTGGCAGGTGATAGAAGTCGTGCTGCGCGGTGCTGGCGAGCACATCCATCCATTCATCATGGTCCGCGGTGCCCAGCACTTTCATGATGTGACCGATGAGCACTGGAAGCCTCCTCGGGCTGCGGATTTCCTTGGGCATCAATGCCGCTGCCAACTGCCTGGACATGGCAATAATCCGAGTGCAACTCTCCGCGTGCCAAATCCTCAGCTTGCCCGCTAAGTTGCCCGCGACCAAGGGGCCAATCAAATAGCAGCCCTTGCTTGTTTCAAAGCTCTCGCTGATCCGAAATCCGCGCTTGGACGCGTTCGGCACGCAAATCTTTCGCCCGATCAGGTTTCGCATCAAGGTGGAGGACGACCTCGTCACATCTTGGAAACCGGCACAACTGATGACGACCGCAAACGGACCCGCGAGAATCATCTCCTTCCCACTTTTGCCGGTCATAAATTCACATCCAAGATCACTATCGCCAAGCGGCACGCACCGGACACACCTGCCTTTGAGCATCTCGATCCGGCCTTGCGCAGCCAAGGCATCCACCACCTCCAGGTAATCTGAACCGGCACGTCTCTGCAATCTGCCGATCTCCACCCCATACTTCGCGACAAACTTCTTCTGCTCGACGACCTCCAGTTGATTCAGCGCCTCGATCATCCCCCTCGAAATATCACCAAACAGGTCGGCGACGTTGATGTTTTGCGCGGTGGCATGCGCCACATCCTGCCGAATCGCGTCGAGGATCTGCTTTGCGGTGTGCGCTCCGGCTTTCACCAGTGCTCCAAGATGCTTTGGGGAGTAGTTGGCCAGTGTCACTTCGCGGCTGATGCGATGAGGGAATGCCGCCTTCGAGGAAAGGATGGAGAACTTGCTGATTAAGCCGTGCAACTCCCTGGAGTTATTCAGCCAATAAAGTGCCTCCAGAGCGCTGGCGTTGGCTCCGACGATCAACACTTGCTTGCTCTGGCCTTGATCACCTTTGGACTGCTTTAATGCCTCCGTAATCCGCCGGATATTGAACTCCACCGATGGCTCATACATGTCGCCGATCAGGCACCCGCTCTCGTCAGCACCGTCTTCCTTTGGCTGCTCCAGCACGCCATTCGGCGGACTGCCAATCCCCAAGATCACCTTGTTCACCAGCACGGCACTTTCCGCCGCCGCACTCACGAAATGGATCCGGTGAAGGTGATTCACGCGCTCGATATCCACCACATTTGCCGACACCATGCTGCACTCAAGAAGGCGCCTCGCGGCGGCCCGTTGCAGAAGGTCCGTGAGGCGTTCCTGGAGGTATAATCCGAAGGTATATCGTGGAATGAACAGGTGGTCCCAGAGACCGTCGGCCATCGCCTTTTCATTGCTTCGAAGCCACTTCGTCGCCAGTTCTCCATCTCCCTGCTTGAATCTGTCAAACACCCAGTCGCGGTTCTTACTCAGCCACGCTGCGAAAGCCTCGCGCTCCTCGTTCTGAGGCAGAAACTCCTTCAGTGAGGATATCAGCAACGAATAGCGGCCTGAGCGACTGCCATAGGGGATGCCATTCCAAAATTCACCGGACTTCTCAAAGACAATTACCTTGATGGACTTTCCGGGCGGCTGCTTCTCCAGCAGCGCGATGTAGTGGATCAAGGTGTAAGCGCAGGAAATGCCCGACCCGACGATCGCTATGTCGTAGCACTCACCCATGCTCATTCCATCAGACTGGGAATCTGGATTTCCGTTGGGCAGGGAATGTTTCATGACGTGGCTGCCTCCTTCTTGCCTACTTTGATCACCCGTGCTGGATTGCCCACGGCTGTCGAGAAGTCGGGTATGTCCCGAAGCACGACCGCCCCGGCACCGACGGTACACCAACGCCCGATGCGGACCTTCTGGATGACCACTGCGCCGGCGCCGATATGTGTGCCCTCGCCTACCTCGACATGGCCGCATAACGTCGCGTGCGGCGAGACATGCGCATAGTCACCGATGATATTGTCATGATCAATGCTTGCAGCCGTATTAATCAGAACGTGTGCCCCGATCTGCGCATCGGCCTGCACGATCGCGCCATGCAGGATCACGGTTCCGACACCGATGGTGGCCGTGGAGGCGATAATGGCGCTGCGGTGAATGGCTGTCCCATAGTTCGCCTTGATCAAGGATGCCAATTCAGCCCGTCTGGCATTGTTTCCCACAGATATGATCAGTGGTGCATCTAATTCCGGAAATCCTTCCCCGAGCAGCCGAATACCATCGGCAACCTTCACAATGCGCAGTTTGGCATCGGCGGGATTATCATCAAAGACGCCCTTCACGCGTATTCCGAAGCTTTGCAGGATATCGAGGATGACCTTGGAATGGCCACCGGCACCATATAGATACATGCAGTTAGTTGCGTTCATGCGCTCTCCTTTCCGTCGCGGTCGCGGGCGGCTGTGCCCATAAATTCCGGCGAACTAAAATGGGATCCTGCGCTCACGCCCTCCGCACCGGTCACTGCGCGCACGGTCAGCAGCAGGATTCTGATATCCAGCCAGAGTGAGCATCGGTCCACGTACTGGACATCGAGCGCGAACTTTTCCTCCCACGGAAGGTTGTTGCGCCCGCTCACCTGCGCCAGGCCGGTAATGCCGGGGAGCGTCTCGTGTCGCCGCATCTGTTCCGGCGAATAGCGCGGAAGATAGCGCATCAGCAGCGGGCGCGGGCCGACGAGACTCATCTCGCCCTTGAGCACGTTGAGCAGTTCGGGCAGTTCATCGAGGCTCGTGCGGCGCAGCATCTGGCCGAATGGGTGCGCGCGATCTTCATCCGGCAGCAACTCGCCGTCGGTGCCGCGAGCATCGGTCATGGTGCGGAATTTGAGCATCACAAACGGCTTTCCCCGCAGCCCCGGACGCTCTTGGCGGAAAAGGACGGGCGAGCCGAGCTTGCAGCGGACGAGGAGCGCGACGACGAAAAATACCGGCGCGAGCAGGAGCAGCGCGGGAATGACCAGCGCGAGGTCGAAGAGCCGTTTTCCGATCAGGCGGTGCATGGCTGCAGTTCCTCCTTTTCCTTGGTGCGCGGCGTGGGCAGCGGAAGACCTTTGGCAAGGAGCAGCCGCGCATATTCCTGCTTCACTTTCTCAAAGACCAGCCGCTCATCGAAGCGCCCGGCCGCGATCCGCACGGCCTCGATGCTCATGCGTTGCGCGGTGTCGCGTTCGGTCAGGATGCGCAGGATCGCCGCGGTGAGCGCGGGCACCTCGCCGAACGGCACGCGCAGTCCGTTGCCATCCTGATCCACGGCTTCGCGGTTGCCTTTCACATCGCTGACGACGGATGGCACGCCCATCGCGGAAGCCTCCATCACCACCCGCGGCACGCCCTCGAAAAGGGATGGCAGGACGAGCACGCTCATCACCTTGTAAAGCCGGGGTAACGCTGTGTTCGGGAGTTGCCCGACGAAAACGCACCGGTCCGCGATGCCATAGTCCTCAGCGACGGAGGGCTCGACTGCGTCCGGCTTTCCGTGATCGGTATCGCCCGCGATGAGAAAGCGCACGTCGGGCCGCAGCGCGGCGATGCGTTTCGCGGCGGCGAGAAAATCGAGGAAGCCTTTCCGCCGCGCCGCGAGGCGGCCGACGAAACCCACGACTGGGGCATCCGCGGGGATGTGGAGTTTCTCGCGGCAGCGCAATGCGTCGTCCGCGGAAACCGCGTCTGCGTTGAATCCGGAAAGATCGATCCCATTGCCGAGCAACGCGATTTTTTCCCGGCGGCAAATGCCCTCGCGCACCGCCGTCTCCATGTCCTCGGCGTTCTGCGAGAGGATGAGGTCGGAGCAAAACGCCGCGATCCTTTCCATGAAAATGTAAAACCGCCGCGCGAGCGGGCGCATGTGCTCGTGAAAATAGAAACCGTGAATCGTGTTCACGACGACCGGCACGCCCGCGAGCCGGGCCGCGAGCTGGCCGAGGAGGCCGGCCTTCGGCGTGTGGGTGTGGACGATCGTGAAGCGCTCGCGCCGCATCGTGCGATACAGCCGCCACAGCGACACAAGATCGGCCAGCGGCGACAGATTGCGGCTCATCGGGACGGCCAGATGCCGCACGCCGCCGGCTTCGATCAGCGGCACGGCGGCCCCGGCGGCGGAGATGCCGGCGACATCGTAACCCGCCGCCTGCAAGCTCTGCATTTGATTCAGCAGGAGCGAATGCAGCGAGGCATCAATGGTGGTGACGTGGGCGATTTTCACGGTGTTCATACGGGCACTCCGTCGAGGTAGGTGCGGTGCCAGAGTTCGAAGTTGAGCAGCAGCCAGAGATGCGAGTCCCAGACGTGGCGGCCCTCCTGGTGTTCGCGCCAGAGGCGTTCGACGAACGCGCTGTCGAAGTAGCCGCGACGGCGCGTCCGGTCGTCGAGCAGGATTTCGAAAGTGAAATCCTTCAGCGGCCCGCGGAACCACGGATCGAGCGGCACGGCGAATCCATGCTTCGGCCGGGTGAGCACGGCGGCGGGCACGAGATCGCGCACGGCGTTCTTGAGGATCATCTTCATCGCGCTCCCGCGGATTTTGAACCGGCCGGGAATCTGAAACGCCAGCTCGACGAGCCGGTGATCGAGCAGCGGCAAGCGCGCTTCCAGGCTGCAAGCCATCGTGGCCTTGTCCGCTTTTTCCATGTACGCATCGGGGAGCCACGTCTTCACATCCACATACATCAGCCGGTTCAGATGATCCGATTGCGTCGCGCCATTGAGCCGGTGGTAGTACTGCGGATAAGGCCACGCCGGATCGTAGCCGGTTGTTTCCGCGAGAGGTCCGTGGCCGAGCAGCTCGGCCTGCATCGCCGGCGTGAATACGCGCAGCCATGATGCGTAGCGCGCCGCAGGATCCGCGATATGCAGCGTCTGGAGCGTGCGCTTGATGCGGCGGAACCGCGGCAGCCGAGCCGCGAGCGCGGGGAGAAAATTTTTCGTCAGCAGGGACGGCAGCTTTTGGTAGAGCCCCGCGAAACGGTCTGCCGCGTAACGCCGGTAGCCGCCGAAAAGTTCGTCGCCGCCATCGCCGGCGAGCACCACTTTCACGTGCTCGCGGGCGAATCGGCTGAGCAGGTAAAGCGGGAAGCAGGCGGGGTCGCCGAACGGCTCGTCGTACTGATAGACGAGCGTCTGCAGCGTCTCGACCAGATCGGCGCTTTCGACGCGCAACTCGTGGTGCTCCGTGCCGAGGTGCTCGGCGACGGAGCGCGCGTCGGAGAGTTCGTTGTAGGCGCCGCCGATGGTGAACCCGAGCGAGAAGGTTTTCACGGGCCCGGTCGCGTGTCGTTTCATCAGCGCCACGATCGCGCTCGAATCCACGCCGCCGCTGAGGAACGCGCCGACCGGCACGTCGGCGATCATGCGCCGCTGCACTGAGTCGTCGAGGAGCGCCCGCACGCGTTCGGCGAGTTCCTTTTCACCGAGCGTCTCGCCCGCCGCCAACTGCGGCTCGTGACCGACATCCCAATACTCGGCGATGCGGATGCCGCCCTTTTCCGCGAGGAGGAAGTGGCCGGGCAGCAGCTTCGAGACATGGCGATACATCGTCTCCGGCGCGACGGCGTGGCCGAAGGCGAGGAAGTTCGAGAGCCCGCGCGGATTGATTTCCCGCGGCACCGACGGGTCGGACATGATCGCCTTGATCTCGGAGGAAAAGATGAGCCGCTCGCCGTCGTGATAGTAATAGAGCGGCTTCTCGCCGATGCGGTCACGCGCGAGGAAGAGCCGCTGGCGAGGTGCATCCCAGATCGCGATGCCAAACATGCCGTTGAAGCGCTTCAGGCAATCCGTGCCCCATTCCTCGTACGCGTGCAGGATGACCTCCGTGTCGCTGCGCGTGCGGAAGACGTGCCCCTTCGCTTCCAATTCCGGACGGAGATCGCGGAAGTTGTAGAGTTCGCCGTTGAAGACGATGCAGCACGTCCGGTCTTCGTTCCAGATCGGCTGCTGCCCGCCCGCGAGGTCTATGATGCTCAGCCGGCGCATCCCGAGAAAAATCCCGTCGCCGTGCCAGGTGCCGCATTCATCGGGGCCGCGATGAAAGAGGCGGTTCGTGGCCGTCTCACCCTGCACGGGATCGATGCCGGAGCGGCTTAGTTGGCCGTAGATTCCGCACATGGGATCGCCTCCGGAGTTTTTCCGCGCCGCGCGCTCTGCGCATAGACGCGGTCGGTCTGCCCGCACATTTTTGTGAGCGTGAATTCTTGCAGGACTCGCTGCCGTCCGGCTGTTCCGAGCTGCGTGCGCAACGCCTCGTCGTGCAGTTTTTGCAATGCCGCCGCGAGTTCGTCCGGGTTTCCGGAACCGACGAGCACGCCGGTTCTCCCGTCGATCACCACTTCGGGAATCGCTCCCACGCGGGTCGCGACGACGGGCCGCTGCGAGGCCATCGCTTCGAGCAGAACGAGACCGAGGCCTTCGTAGGTCGAAGTGAGCGCGAAGATGTCGAACGCGCTCATCACGCGATGGATGTCGCTGCGAAATCCGGCCCAGACGATCCGGCCGGCCATGCCCAGTTCCTCGGCAAGCTGACGGAGGGATGCTTCCAGCGCCCCTTCCCCGACGATGACCAATCGCGCATTTTCGTCGGAGGCGGAGAACTTGGCAAAGCCGCGGAGCAGCGTGCCGATGTCCTTTTGCGCCACCAGCCGGCCCACGAAGCCGACGACGAGCGCGCCTGCCGGAATCCGCCATTCGTCGCGGAGCGCCGCCACCTCGTCGCGCGGGACTTTTGCAAAAGGCGCGGCGTCAATTCCGTAATGGATGGTTTCAAATTTCCGCGGGTCGAGACCGAGCCCGGCACCGCTCATGAAGCGCTTCACGGCATCGGAAATCGCGATGACGCACCGTGCTCTTTTTCCCACCCAACGACCGACGACCTTTTGCGCCGGGCCGTCGTAAAAACGTTCTTCGTTGTGCTTGGAAATGACGAGCGGCACGCCAAGGCCCAGCAGTGCCAGGCGCGAATAAAGTTCCGCGGGAGGCAGGTGCGCGTGAATAAGATCGAACTCCGCGCCTTTGATGATCCGCCGCAGTTTCGCCAGCGGCCGCAAATCGCCGTAAAACTTCAGGCCGAGGTCATGCACGGCTACGCCGAGTTCCCGAAGCGTGGCCGCCCAGTATCCTTTCCCGCGCAGATACGCGACGACGACCTCCATGCCCGAAGCACGCTGATGGCTCACCAAATCGAGCAGATGATTTTCCGCGCCGCCGCGGTCAATGCCAGTGATGACGTGGAGGACTTTCATACGGGAATGAGAGTCGAGGGCGCGCGGGCGAGCGGTGATTTTTGTGAGACGGTCGCGGGCAGCAGCCGTTCGAGCGCGACGGCGATGCCGAGAAGAATCCAGAGCAGCCGCCCGACGTAGGCCGACGGCACGAGCCACACCGCGGCGAGGTTTCCAAAAACCTGCGCGAGCAGCCAGATGAACGCGGCGAGATGGAACGTGCGAAGGAACGGGTCGCCACTGCGTCGGGCCACGGTGAGCAGGAGCCGTGCGGCGCAGATCACCAGCGCGCCAAAGGCAATGACCCCCGCGAGGCCGCCATCCGCGAGCGACTGGAGAAATTGATTATTCGCATTGGCCGTCGCGCCGTCGGGATGGCTCAGGTTGAAAAAGCGGTCGCCGCCGTAGCGTTCGAGCGAGGCCGAGTAGCCCATGTAGCCGACCCCGAGCAGCGGGTTGTCGAGGGCCATCACCACCGCGAGTTTCGCGGACGCGCCCCGCTGGCCGGCGCTGCTCGAGACATCGCCCCGGCCGAAGCGGTCGAGCAGCGTTTTCGCGAGCGGCAGCGCCGGGCCAAACGCGAGGACGATCACGGCGAATCCGAGCAACGGAAGCAGCCAGACGGTGCGCCGCGCGAAGACGCGGGCGGCTGCGATTTTGGCGGCGCAAGGCAGGAAGATCAAGGTGGCCACCGCAGATGCAATTATCGCGCCAAGCCCCGCGGTGACGACGATGCCTCCGAGAAAGGCGACGATTCCCGCGATGCTGGCGAAACAGAGCGAGGCCACGTAGCCGAGCAACAGGACCACGCCGACCGAATCGCCGAGCGGGCCGAAGTAGCGGACTTCGCCGCGTTCCGCGCCCTGCACTTCACCGATGACGATGCCGTGGCTCGCGCCGAAAAAATTGATAAACTGGATGGCTGCGAGCGCCGCGAGCGTGGCGAGGAGGATCGCGATGCAACGCTTCGCCTGCGGCACGCTCGTCACCGCTGTCGCCATGATCGGCACGACGACGACTGCTGAAACGAAACGCGCGAGCGAGGTCAGGCACTGGGTCAAATGGCCGCCGCCAAACTTCGCACCCGCGGCGATGGAGGCGATAAGGTGCACGCCGACATACGCCGCGAGCGCGAGGTAGAGCGGCTTATGGACTGGCAGTTCCTTCGTCGCGATGACCGTGGCGATCAGCTTCACGAGCAGGATCAGGAGGACGAAGTCAACGAGCGCAAGATGCGCTGAGCCGGCACTGACGAGCACCGCGTCTTCGCCGAGGAGCGCGTTTTGCGCAGTCCAAATCGCCGGAAGCGCCGCCACGACGTACGGGCTGGGCAGCAAAGCGCAGAGCGCCACGACGATGAGCAGAAGCGCGATCATGTATTCGGCTGCGGTGGCGCGGGGAGGAGCCGGTGGAGAAATCCGAGGCGCGTGCCGACGATCCGGCGCGCGAGGTGCAGCGTGTCTGCGTCGCGGAAAACGAGGCAGCGGACCCCGATGTAAAAAAGAAGACCGAACGACAGCATCGCGGCGACGGCCCGCGCCAGCGGCGGCAGAGGCAGCAGCGAACTCCACGCAAAAGCTGCGGCGCAACTCAGCAGGCTGATCGCCGCACTGAGCGCCGGCACGCGGTAGGTGCGCGCGGGAAGGAGTTCGCGGAGCAGGACGAGATTGAAGGCCGCGACGCAGCACCGCGCTCCGCCGACGACCGCGAGAACCATTTCCACCGGCTGACGCCAGACCAGCGCGAGCGCGGCGAGGGTGACGACGGCCTGCGCGATGTTCACTTTCGCGAGGGCGCGATAGCGGCCGTTGCGCAGGAGCGCGGGCGAGCAGGAGCCGCGGATCCAGTTTTCAAATGCCGTCGGCACGAGCAGCACGAGCGCGAGCGGAATCGAGCCGCTGTAGCGCGCGCCATACACCGCGGTGATGAACGGTGGCAGCACGAGCAAACCCGCGCCGACGCTGAGGCTGTAGAGCAGGCTGGAAAGCTTCACGACGCGCGCGACCGCGAGACCCTGCGCGGCGGGATCATCGCCCGTGTGGCTGAGATACGGCGCGACGAGATTGCCCATCGGCATGACCGTGAGGCCCACGAGTTTTCCGACGAGATCGACCGCGAGGGCGAGGAAGGCGATGGTCGTCGCGGTATGATTCGGCGCGAGCACGAGGAGCAGCACCGAACCGCTGCCGAGCATCGCGCACGCCTTGTCGAAAATGGTGAGCAGGCCAAACTTCTGCGCGCGATTGACGAAGGCCGCGGGCACCGGCGCACGCTCTGCGCCGATCAGCTTCCAGAGCCGGTGGTGGACGATCAGCGCTTCGATGCAGCCGATCGCGACCATTGCGCCGACGAGGGCAAAAAGTCCGCCGCCAGCGAGGGCGATCAGCGCGAGAATCACGGAGCGCCCGACGAGAAATCCCTGCTGAAGAAGCAGCGCGACCTTCGTCTCGAAAAGTGCGAGCAGTCCGTAATGGGCGAGCAGCCGCGTGAGAGTCGCGGCGACGATTGCGGCGATGAGTGCGAAGAGCCACGGCTCCGCCGCGAGGTTCGCGAACTGCGTGGAGCGCGCATACATCGGCCCGAAAGCGGCGAGCGCCACGCCGCACGCGAGCGCTGCCAGCCAGCGTCGGCGCTGCATCCGGACGTAGAAAGTGCCGCGCGCGTGCTGGTCGCCCGCTTCTTTCAAATAGCGCGTGAGCCCGCTGTTCGCCCCGACCTCGAAGACGAGGGTCGCGAGTCCGATCATCGCGATGACCGCGCCATATTCGGCGAAAAGTCCGGCCGGCATCGCGCGCACGAGCACGACGGAAGCACCGAAAGAAAACAGCAGGCCGGCGAGATTCAGCCACCAATTCGCGTGCAGCGCGGAGATGATTTTTTGGGAGGCAATCATTCTCGTGTTACTTCACGGCCAGCAGGAGATGCCGCGAAGTCGCGCGTCCGCGCTTCGGACGGTCCACCCAGTCCACCAGCTTGCGGAACAGCGGAAATGCGATCACGCGTTCCCTCAGAAATTGGTCCAGACGAAATTCGACAGGGCCGTACAGCGGACTGACCCGCACATTCCGAAATCCAGAAAAAAGGTGCTCCAGGCCCTGATGCGTGAACCGCCAATAATCCGGATAACTTTCGTGGCTGGGAGAGTGGGCATCCGCTTGCTTTCCATGATAGCCGTACAAAAACGGCGTGGTCAGAAGCAGTCGGCCAGCGGGCCGCAAGACTCGCAAAAGTTCCCGGGCGGTGGCAAAGGGATCAGCCACGTGTTCGAGCACTTCGATGCAGAGAACCGCGTCGAACGAGGTGTCCGCGAACGTCATCTTTTGAACGTCCTGATGGCAATCGCAGTTGTAGGCCCCGTAGGCCGAACTCGGCTGATAGCCTGCGGCCATGTAATTCTTGCCCTTGAACAAGCCTTCATACGGACGCAGTTCCTTCGCGTAGCGCTGCGATGTGCCGACATCGAGAATGTCCTGCGCATCGCGGACGGTTTCAGCGAGACCCTCGGCAAAAAGCTTTTCGGGATTGCCGCCTCTTAACATGGCCGTTCCCCCTCCCTCCTGGCGACCGGCTGCGCTTGCGTCCGTCCGGCGCGCACCAAAGCGATTTGTTCCAAAATGCGTTCCGCCAGGCGCGGCAGCGAGTGCAGGCGCTCGACCTGCGACCGGAGATAAAGGCCGATGGCGTCCCGCTCGGCAGCGGTCTTGCCGAGCAGGGCGGACAGCTTCGCGGCGAGATCGTTTTCGTCCCGGAAAAGAAGCGCGTCCTGCTGTTCGCCGAGCGTCTCGCGGAAGTCCTCGTTTGCGACGAGACACGGGCGTCCGCAGCTCATCGCTTCCCACGCGACTTTGTCGCCGAATCCAGCGGGCGTGAGATTCACATGCGCCGCGCACCGGGCGTAGTGCGCCGGCAGTTCGTCGGGCGGCACTGGCGGCGCAAAAACGACCCGCGCTTCCAGCCCGAGTTCCGGTGCGAGCTGGCGCAGCCCGGCTGCGCACGCTTGGTCTTCCGCGCTCGCCGCAGCGCCGAGAATCACGAGGCGAATACGTGCGGGCAGCAGCGCCATCGCGCGCAGCAGGGTGGCGTGATTTTTCACCGGCGAAATGCGGCCCACGCAGAGGATCATCCCGTCGTCCGCCGCCACGGACGCCGCGGGCGCGAAGAGCGTGGTGTCGATCCCCTGGCCGATCACGGCGAGCTTGTTTTTGTGATACGGATAGGCGTTCGGCAGGCTGGTCACCATGCGGTTGGAAAAGAAGTGCGCGACCTTCAGCGACCGCGAGAGGGTGGGATGCGCAAACCACGTCACGAGCGGGATGCGGCGTGCGCGCAGCACCGGCCCAGCGAGCGCGGAGAAAACGTGGATCATGTGCGAGAAGCAGCCATCGATGCGCCGCTCGCGGAGGATGCGGAAAAGCAGGCGGTAAAATTCCAGCGCGCGGCGGGGCTCGGAGTAGCCGCGTTCCTTGCCGACGGAATGGACCCGCACATTGTCCGGCACGGCGATCTCGCCGGCTTGCATGGTGATGACGTCGATGCTCTCGACGCGCGCGGCGAGGGCGCGAATCCATTGCGTGGTGAAGCCGAGGATCGGGTGCTTCACATCGGTGACGAGATTGAAAAGGAGCAGGCGCATGGGAAATTTTGCGGGTCAGTGCGGCTCGGCGACGCGACGCCAGATGGCCACTTGGCGCGGCGCGTTGGCCGCGGGATCGAGCTGCCCGCGAATGTGGGCGCGGGCGGCGACTCCCATGCGATTGCGCAACTCGGCGGACTCGATTAAGGCGGCGAGTCTTTCCGCCGCGGCTGCCGCGTCACCGATGGGGACGATGTGGCCGGACACGCCGTCGGCGATGGCGTCATCCGCGCCGCTCACCGCCGTGGTCACCGCCGGCAAGGCTGCCGCGGCGGCTTCCATGAGCACGCGCGGGTAGCCTTCGTAATCCGACGTGAGCACGAAGATGTCCGCATCCGCGAAAGCTCCGGCGATCTGGTCGCGCGGCATCTGACCTCGGAACTTCACAAGCGGCTCCAGACCGTCGCGCTCGATGGCGGATTTGAGGCTGGCGAGTTCCGGGCCATCGCCGACGAGTGACATCTCGAAAGTGCATCCGCGCGCGCGCAGCAGCTTGGCCACGGCGATGAGCATCCCGAGATTTTTCTGCGCGGCAAAGCGGCCGACGTAGAGCAGGCGGACGGGCTGGGTAGGATTCCGCGGCGCGCGATCAATTTGCAGGAACCGGTCGAGATTCGCGGGGACGACGGGTTTCACGGCGACTTTGTCCGGGCCGTATCCGGCGTTGATTAGACGGTTGGCGGTGAGCTGGCCATCCACTTGGATTCCACGGCTCTGGCGCATGATCCAGCGGGAGAGCGGCGCGAGAAGGCGATGCTTCCAATGGCTCGCGACCCAGTGCGGATCGTAGGCGTTCGGGCCATAGCTGCAGATGTTGACGGGCAGGCGGAAAATTTTCCCAAGCAGGACCGCGACGAGTCCGGTGCCGAGCGGATCCTGCGCCTGGATGAGCGTGATTTTTTTCCGCCGGAGAATGCTCACGCCGATGCGCAGCATCCTCCACATGCTGTGGAGCGGGCCGAATGCATCGGTCGGGATCGCCTCGACATTTTCCGCAAGAGCGAGCGGTTTCAGGCCGTGGCGCCTGTAGGAATTTGTGACCACGACGTAGGCGTCGAGATGCTGCGCGTAGCCCATCATGCGCTGCACATCCTCCGCGCCTTCGCCGTCCCAGAGGCCGCGCGTGAAGCCAAACGAGAGCACGGAAAGCCCGCTCATGGCGTCTCCTCCACGGGGAGCGGTTCTGCGCCGCGCGACGATCCGATCATGGACAAAAGCAGCGCCTCGGTCGAGCGCACCATGACATTGAAATCGAAGTACTTGCTCAGCAACTCGGTCGCGTTCGCGGTCAGTTGCCGGCACAGCGCAGGATCGCGCCAGAGCCGCTCGACGGCGGATCGCAGTGCGCCGGAATCGCCGACGGGAATGAGCAGGCCGGTGACTTCATGCTCGACGACTTCGCTCGTCCCGCCCGCGTCCGTGGCGATGACGGGGAGGCCCGCGGCCATTGCTTCGAGCACGACGTGGGGAAGTCCCTCGTAGGTGGAATTCAGGATGAACGCAGCTGACTGCGCGAGGCAGCCGGCGATTTCCGAATGCGGAACGTCGCCGAGGAAAATGGTGCGTTGCGCGACGCCGGACGATTCGGCGAGCGCCGCGAGTTCGGCGCGCAGATGTCCGTCGCCGGCGATGACGAGGCGCGTGTCGGGCAGCGTTGGCAGCGCGCGGATGAGGGCGTCCACACCTTTCCACGGCACGAGCCGGCAGACGGTGATGAGCGTCTTGCCCTGCCACGGCGGCAGCACGATGAGCGGCGTTTTCGCTGCGGGAATGGCGACGGCATTGTGGATCACGGAGATTTTTTCCGGTGCGATCCGCCAGCCACCGACGATGCGGCCGAGGTAATTGCTCGGCACGAAAATCCGGCGGGCGAGCTTCAGCGGAAGCGTCCGCACGAGATCGGTCGTGGCGAGTTTCAGCGATTTCCGATGCACCTGATACGCGTCGATGGTGCCGGAAAACCATCCGCGGCTGACCGCCCGCTCCCACGCGTAATCGCCGACGATCTTGTGAATGGCGGGCCGGCCGGCGAGGAGCGCGGCGAGGGCGGACTCGGACCCGAGGCCGCTGACGAACACGAGATCGTTGCGCCGCGCCGCACGCCAAATTTCAAAGACCGTGCGGACGATGCGCACCGGCCAGAATATTCCACGGCGAATCCGCCGGACGGGAAACGGATGGATCGAGTCGTCATTGGCGAGCGTGTCGCTGAGGCAGATGACCTCGACTTTGTGGCCGAGTCTCACGAGCGCGCGGGCCATCTCCGGGACGTAGCTCGCCGGGCCACCGCGGTCGGGCGGGAAAATTCCGGTGACCATGAGCACGCGCATCCCGCCGGGCTCGCGGTCGGGGGATGGCGACGAAAATTTTGCCGGCGGGCTCATGCTTTCCCTCCCGCCCGCTGCCCACTCGCGCCGTAAACCTCGTCCTTGCCGTAGCCCGGAGCGTGGTAGTGATAGTAGTAACCGTTGTTCCTCGTCGAAACGCCGTTCAGCACAAAGCCGGGCACGCACGCGCCGCTCTCGATGATTTTTTTCAGCGCGCGCGCCACCACCGGCCCCGGCGTTTTTCCTGCGCGGACGACGAGGCAGACGGCGTCGGCTTGCGGCGCGAGGATGAGTGTTTCGCTGACCGCATGGACGGGCGCGGTGTCGATCACGATTCGATCAAACGTGGCCTTCGCGGCGTGGAGCATCTCGGAGAACGATGTCTGGCCACAGAGTTCGGCGGGATTCGGCACGCGGCTTCCCGCGGGGAGAATCGAAAGGTTTTCGACGTCGGTGCGGCGGACGACTTCGCCGAGTTCGCGGCGTCGGAGCAGGAGGTCAGTCAAGCCCGGCGCGCCATCATTTCCGAGGAACACCCGGGCGATGCTCGGCAGGCGCACATCGGCATCAATCAGCAATGTGCGGAGGCCCTGCTGTGCGAGCGCGACGGCGTAATTGATCGCGCAGAAACTTTTGCCTTCTCCCGGAATGCCGCTGGTGAAAAGCACGCAGCGAAACGCGCCGTCCGGAGCGGCGAGTTGCACGGAGGTCCGCAGAGCGCGGAAGGTCTCCGCGATCGCGGATTGCGAATTCTCGGTGAGCATCAAGCGCGTCTGTTCGAGCTTGGCGTTCTTGGCGGTGGGGATCGCGCCGAGCAAGGTCAGCCCGAGGAATTTCTCCGACTGATCCACGGTCTTCAGCGAGGTATCCAGCAGGCTCGCACCGAGCACGAAACTGAGCGCGATGCCGAGACCGGCGGCGATGCTCATCAGGAGGATGAGGGATTTTTTCGGCTTGGACGGAATCTCGGGCAGCATGGGCGGTGACACCATCCGCACCGAGTATTGCGACGCGTCCTGCCCGATTTCGGATTCCTTGAGGCGACCGAGCAGCGAATCGTAAAGCGCGCGATCGGAGACGACTTCGCGTTCGAGCGCTTCGTACGGGATCGCCATTTTGCCCAGCGCAAGCGCGAGATTTTCCTGCGCGCGGAGCGCCTCCTCGAGTTTGCTCTCGGTGAGTTTGGCCGCGTCGAGCGAGACGCTCATGGTCTGTCCGGCGTTCTGGATCGCTTCGCCGAGGGCCGTCCGCAATCCCTGCAATTCGCTGGTCGTCTGGATGTATTTCGGGTGCTCGGCCTTGTAGCGTTGGGTCAGCGCGGCGAACTCGTTTTCCTTTTCTCCCAGCTTGCGGCGCAGTTCGCTGACCGCAGGAGAATTCGCGATGCTCGACAGCGCCAGCAGGCGGTCCGACGGCTTCCCGGCCATCGTCTGGATTTGCGCGAAGTCGGTTTCAAGTCTCAGGCGTTCCGATTTTGCCGTGGTGACTTTTGCGTTCAATTCCTTCAGCCGCTCCACGACGATGTTCTGCTTGTCCTCCAGCGACACGGCCTGGTGCTGCTCCTTGTATTGCTGCATTGCATGTTCGGATTTCGCGAGGCGGGCCTTCAGACGATCCGCTTCTTCCCGCAGGTAAGAATTCGCACCCTGCGCCACTGCCACCCTTCCGTCGGCACTGGCCGTGAGGAATTCCTCGACGAGAAGGCGCGCGAGCTTCTGCGCCAACGCCGGGTTTTCGTCCTCGATGGTGACATCCACGAGCCGCGTTCCGGGCCGGACGCGGACGGTGATTTCGCTGGACAGCGCCGCACGTAGCCGTTCCTCCGATGCAGGGCGCGCGATGCCGCGGAGAAAGGCCGGATCGGACTTCACTTCCGGGTGGAGGATCAGCCGCAGCGCGAGCGCGGGACTGCGCAGATTTTGCTCGATCGTCTTGAGGATTATTTCGTTCGCCGGCTCGTCCGTTTTGCGATTTTCCGCCTTCATCAGCGTCTGACGGTCAGCCTCCACTTGGACCGTCGAGGTCGCCTCATACTGCTTCGGCAGACGGATCGCGTAGAAAAATCCCGCCACCGTGCAAACCGCGACGATGCCTGCGATGACCCACACCTTTTCCATCAGCACATGCCACAGGGCCCGGAGGTCCGTCGGCAAAACGATCGTCTGCTTGGGTTTGTCTGCGTCCATGTTCAGAAAAGACGTTCCCCGATGCTGATGAGGTCGCCGTCCGCGACCATGAACGGGCTCGATTTTTGATCCGTCGCGAGTTGCTTTCCATTGATGCGAAAGACCGTCTCTTTCCCGCCGACATGGCGCTTGACCGTGATCTTCCCCGCGTCCGCCAACCGGGTGTAGCCGCCGGCGATGCCGATGACCTGCATGAGATCCAGCGACTGCCGGTCCGGGAACCGATACGTGCCCGGCCGCTGCACCTGTCCGAGCACGGTGAAAAGCCGCTTCGCCGGCTCGATGATCGCGATGCTCACCTGCGGGTTCACGAGGAATCGCGCGCCGAGGCGGTCTTGGATCATCTGGGTGGCCTGCTGCACGCTTTTCCCTGCGATGGCCACGTCACCGATGAGCGGAAAATTAATCCGGCCATCACTCGGAATCCTCGTCGAGGTCGTCAGCTCGGGTTCTTGGAAAACCTTGATCTCGATCAGTTCATCGGGCGCCAGGAGGTGGCTCGCCGCAGTCTTCACCGGCGGTGCGACGGGCACGCTCCGGTCTCCCGGCGGAGACTCGCCGCGGACGTGCGCGCCGAAAAGGTGAAGCACAAGACCCAGCACTGTGAGGGACTTTTTCATTCGCTTCGCGTCTGATCCATGGAACCTGGTTTCGACATTTCTGTGTCGTGTTGGAGATGCATTCGGCGACGCCCGGAACTTGGTTGGGAGTTCTTGTTGGTGAAAATTCGAGAGATGATGACCGCTGCCAAAGCCTTTTTAGTGCCATCAGTAGGTCACGCCGATTTCCACGCTGATTTGATTGTTCCGAAAGCTCGACGAGGAACGGTCCGATTCGTTGCGCCGGTGCTCAAAGGTCACTCCGGCATTTCCCCATGTGGCAAAATTGTAAAGCAACGCCGGACGGACGAAAAAATACCGGTCCGTGCGAGCTTCGCCGGGAAGTGTCCTCGAGTATTCGGCGACGTGATAGCCGCCTTCGACCGAAAAATGCAGGCCCCCACGGATCGTCTGCCGAAAGCTCAGCGCCACTCCCGTGAGCGTGTAATCCTGATCCGGGCGCTCCCACGAGGGCTCCACATGCCGGGTCGCCTCCAGCCCGATCCGCGTCCCCGGTGCAGGCGTCCAGTCAGCACGGAGGTCGAAGACGGGGTTCGTCTGGTCACCCACCCGTCCGCCCGACTGCCGGAATTCGACACCGCCGCGGAATTCGACTGCGACCTTCTCGCTCAGCGAATAATCCATCCGCGCGAGCGCCCGCTGAAAAGTCTGATCGGCGCTCCTTTCCACCTGCACCCGCCCCGCGGTGAAGCCGAAGCCAAACCGCGTGTTCGGTGAAATGGCGTAATCCAGCGAACCCTCGCCGCTCCATTCCACCGTCCGCAGGTAATTTTCCGGCTCATTCGTCCGGTGATGGATGGCAAACCCAAACCGCGTCTTGTCGCTGATCTGGTAGCTCGCAGTGAATGCCGCAGTCACCGTCTTGCGCCGCACGCGGGCTCCCACGTCAGTGTTCGTCTCGGACTTCGCCTCAGCGTGAAGGCTGGCACCCAGCGTCAGCTTTTGGAACTGCCACTGCGCATCAAGCGTCCCGTCGTGATCGAGCGAATTCTGCGACGTCGTTTTCGCAAAACCGAGCAGCATCGCCGTGTAGTCCGCCACCACGAAACTCCCGTCGTCGTGCTCGATCAGCGCCGCGCTGCGCCGCCGCTCGAGAAACCGCTCGCGAGCCTCATTGGAATCCCAAAACCCGAGCGCGATTCCCGGCTCCAGCGTGCCGATGTAGTCCGCGACTTTGATCTTCGACTGGATGAAAATATTGTCGTCATAGGTGCCCTTCGCACGGAAGTGCGGTGCCACCCGCCAGCGTCCCCGGCGGCTCGCGTCACCCGCTTCGGTGAGCGCAACTGGCTCGCCCGCGGGTTGAGCCACATCGGTCGCGCCGCCCTGCACCGCTTCGGAAACCAGAAGGGATCTGCCGAGGTCCAAGCCCTCCGGTTCCACCGGAGTTGCGCCGGGTCCGCTGGAGGGCAGTTCCTGCGCGAAAGTTGTTGCAGGAAGCGTCGCAATCCCAAGCAGCAGCGGAAGAATGATTTTCACCGGTCCGCCTTTTAGCAGGATGCATTCCGATGGGAAGGAAGGAGTGAGGCACGTTCCAGCCTCGGATACTCTATGCCCATCGCTGTTGCAGGCGTGGGCGATCGGGTTCATATAGGGGCAATGTCCCGCTCCGTGAGAATGTGGCTGATGATTATGCCGCTCGCGCTGCAGGCCGCGGTCGCATCATGCGGCGCCGCACCCTTGCTCATCAATGCGCAGCAGGCCGATTATCGCACCCGCCCGGAATACGTCCGCGACCATTTCGCCCACATCGAAACGCTCCCTTTCGATGGGCTGGCGATCACCACTGCGACCGGTTCCGCTCTCATGAACGGCGCCGCTCGCAGCTATGTGGAGATGTCCGGCGATTTCGCGCCGCTCAATGGCCTCGTTTTTACGCGGATGCGGCATAACTTCGCCGTCGTGAACGTGGATCGGCCCGCGGATTTTTTCGGCGACTGGTCGGTCACCGTCGAAAACTTTCGCCTGCTGGCGAAGGTGCTGAAGGAGAAAGGAGTCGCGGGAATATTTTTCGACAACGAGCCGTATCAGGATTCGCTTTTCAATTATCCAGAGGATTGCAGCGATCCTTCCAAATCGCTCGATCAGTATCGCGAACAGGCGCGACTGCGCGGCAAACAGATCGCGAAAGCCATCGCCGGCGAATATCCCGAAATCGTCGTCATGGCTTTGCACGGGCCGTATTCCAGTTTCTCCGGCACGCCGGATCAGGTGCGCGGCGGACAGACAAACTGGACGCTTGAAGAACTGCGGGGACCGTTTTCCGCTGGCCTGATCGAAGGCTTGGACAGCCGCGCGAAGTTCATCGATGGCGGCGAAGTCTATGCCTATCGGACGGTGGCCGACTTCCAGCTTTCCTACGATTATCGCAAGACCAGCATCGCATCGGCCACCGAGAATTGCCCCTTCATTTCAAACTATCTGCGTCCTGTCTGGCCGCTGAAGATCAGCATTTCCTTCGGCCTCTATAATTTCATGTTCGCCGGCCAGCCGATGGATCCCTCGATCATGCGCACCACGCTCGAACGTGCCTTGCGCCGCTGCGACGACTACGTGTGGCTCTATTGCGAGGAAGTGAATTGGAACGCGCCGGGGGAGATTCCACAGCCGTTGATGGATGCCGTGGTCGGTGCCAGAGCGGCGGTGCAAAACCCGCCCGCCAACGCGGCCCCCTCCGTAAGCATCATCAGCCCGGCGACGGATTTGAGGTTCACCACACCTGGCAGCATTACCATCACGGCCACCGCCTCGGATGCCGACGGGAGTGTGAGCAAAGTGGAGTTCTTCAGCGGCGCGACGAAGTTGGGCGAAACCATGAGCCCGCCGTTTAGCTTCGCGTGGAGTAATCCGGCGGCTGGCACCTACGCACTTACTGCCAAAGCAACCGATAACAGCGGGGCCACGACGACATCGAGTGCGGTGACCGTCATCATCGGTGCAGCCTTCGCGGCGAATATCAACTTTCAGCCGGCGGAAGGAAGCCCTGCGGTGGGCTATTTCTCCGACACCGGCGAGACTTATGGCGCCCGGGGAAATGGGCTGACTTATGGGTGGAATTTCAGCCACACCGGCGACATGCGGAATCGGCGGGACAGTAACGACAGGCGCCTCGCCACACTCTGTCAGATGCGCTCCGGCGGGATCTGGCAGATAGCCGTGCCGAACGGAACTTATGAAGTGACGGTTGGAATCGGAGACGGCAGTTATCCGTCCACTTACACGGCTAATGTCGAGGGCGTGAACTACTGGACCGGGCAAAGCCTCAACGCAGGACAATTTGTGAACCAGACCCACGCAGTCATCGTGACCGACGGACAGCTCACCATCGACCCAGGCAATGCCGCCGATGAGGCGACACGCCTTGACTATGTGCTCATCGCCGCTGCCAGCGCGCCCCCCGCGGCACCAAGCGGCTTATGGGCCTCCGCCTCGTCCGCCGATACCATCACGCTGCGCTGGGCGGACAATAGCTCAAACGAAACGGCCTTCACGCTCCAGCGCAGCACCAGCGCGGATTTTACCACGGCCCTGCAAACGCTCTCGTTCGCTCCCAATGTGAGCAGTTATACCGATTCCGGTCTGAATCCCGTGACGACCTATTACTACCGTCTGCGCTCAACCAATGCTGCCGGCCAGTCGGCCTTCTCGAATACGCCCGCCCCAACGACGCCTATCCTCCCGAATACTAACCCGCCCGCCGGCAATCCACCCCCGCAAATCAGCCAAGTCGTCGCGACTCGCGCTGCTGATTCCACTACGACATTTTCGCTCTTTTTTCCCACCTTGGCAGACCGCAACTATGTCGTAGATTTTACGGACTCTTTGGAGGGCGGAATCTGGACTCTCGTCCCGGGTTCGGCGCACCTCGGGGACGGCACCTTGCAATCCGTAACAGATACGTCGTCCGCCACAGCCCGTTTTTTCCGGCTTCGCGCATGGCCATAGGCGGCACTTCAGGACGCCCGAGCCCGCACAAATTGATATTTTTTAGTCAGTCCGCCGGGCAAGCCGGTGGCTTGCAGAGGGGAACTGCTCAAGACGGGGTATTACTGGCCAGCTTATGTGACTTTATGAGCGGCGACCTCATGCCGTCGAAACAGCGGCAGTGATCTTTCGCGTTGGGCGGACTTTTCACCCATAAATCGCCTTCATCAGCCTCAGTGCCCCCGGCCATCCTTCCCGACCCACCGGATGGCAAACACGTCCTCACGTCCGCGCAATAGCATGCAGAAAAGTGCGATCTTTGCGGTTGCCGACGAACTTTCTGTTCCTGCCTAAGCACGGGACTTGGATCCCGGAACTGGCTTAATCGTGTGAACGGGCGCGCTTGGCTCTGTCTCCGTTTCCAAGCGCCACCGCAAATCGTCATTCTCTCGCCGTAACCGTGAGCACTCCACTTCAAGTTCGGAAATGCGCGGGTGTTGTGCGCCATCACAGGGAACGCGCCATGTGGCAGTGGCAGCCCGGCAAGACTCATTCTTTAAACTGATGCGCCGCTCAACAACCCAGGAACAAATTCGCAACGTTGCCCTAGGGAAAGCGAGGCACGAGCGCAGCCCTAGGCTGGCTTGTTTCAGGCCTTTAGCCCTGCTGCTCCATGAAGTTCCGTACAGGCTCTAGTGTCATGTCCCTTAAGTCCGTGATGTAACGGTTTCCAGGGCGATTTTGGCGCGCTGGAGCTTGGCGAGGATGTCGGCACCCTTGGCCCGCCAGCGATAGGGTTTCGGGGCGAGGTTGCGTTCGGCGAGGTAGCCTTC
>JANXZI010000038.1 GCA_025355595.1 Spartobacteria bacterium | reverse complement strand
CGCGCCGGGCGGCGGCGTGCGCGCGGCGGCGGCGGATGACTTGCGGATTGGCCGCGAGCCAGTCGCGGCGGCGACGCCACGCCCACAGCGCGATCAGCAGCACGGGCACCGTGCATTCGGCTGCGAGCAGCCACCTTTCGCGCAGCGGCGGCGCGATGGAATGCACCCAGCGTCCCGATTTTTCCGCGAGGCCGGTCATCGCCGGTTCGACCACACGCGGCGTCTCCTCCGCGCGCGGCGTTTCAATTTTCGCCGCCTCCGGGTCCGCGGGAACGGGCGCGGTGCTGGATGGCTTCACATTGATCGGCAGCGGCGGGATCGTGATATCCACATACGCGCGCTTCTCGGGATCGAAATAGCAGAACGGCATCGCGGGCGTCGCCTTCAGCCCGGCGCGATTCGGGATGAGCGTGTAGGTGAAAACTTTCGCGCCGCGCGCTGTGTTGTGATCCTCCGGGTCGGGCTGGAATTCGCTCGTCGGCTTGTAAATCTGCCAGCCGCCCGCGGTGCCCATCTCCGGCGCGGCGACGCCTTCGAGATTTCCCTCGCCAGCCATGCCGATGACGAGTGTCACCGGCTCGCCGGCCTCGACCTCCGTGGCGGAGAGCTTCGGCTGCGCGACGGTGAATTTCCCAATCGCCCCGGTGAATCCCGGCAGCCGCCCGGTGCGTGGCAGCGCGAGCACGCGGATGCGCGCGGGCTTTGCGTCAATCGTGCTCTGCGCCCTGCCGAATCCGCGCTGCCCCGGCAAGTCGTTTTTCTGCACGCTCACCATGATCTGGATTCCCAGCTCGATCTCGCCCTCGAGAATCGGCGTGATGCGCACGGGCATCACGAGTCCCTCGTGCTTTTGCCCGCCCACGGTGAACTGCTCGCGCGTCGTCCGCAGCGACGGCCTCACCACCGCCGCGCCGGTCGTCTTCGCGACGTGCGAAACGAATTGCGGCGACTCGTCTGGAGTCTCGATCACGAGCAGTCGCCCGCCGATTGATTCGCCCGCGAAAAAATCCCGCTGCGGCAATTCCAGTTCGGCGCGCACCGGCTGGTAGGGCGCGGCGTTCGGGTCCGGCGGCACCACGGTGAGCACCGCGGCCGGGACGCGAACGCGGCCACCTGCGACCGCGACCTCGAACGCAGGCATCGCAAACCGCCCCGTCCGTTGCGGGACGACGTTGTAGCTGAAAGTCGAAGTCATCATCAGCGTGCCGTTCAGGATCGCCGTGCTCGTGCTTTCGCCGGCGAACGACACTTCCAGTCCTGCGGGCGATGCGAGCTCCGGCGGCTCCAGCGGCTTTTTCGATGCGGTGACTGTCACGCGATACGTCGTCGGACGCCCGAGCTGCGCCACCTCGGGCATGAAGCTCGCGCTCGCGGCGGATGCGATGTCGTCGGCAGGCTGGAGATTGAGCTGCGCAAAAATCGCAGGCACCCCGCAACCGAGCGCGCACACGAACATCGCCAGAATGAAAATCGCGCGGCGCATCCTCACCAGTCGCGTCCCTTTTTCTGCGAAGGCCTGCGCTGCTCCTCGGTCGGACGGAAGCCCTCGCCCTCCTGCTGCGTGCCGAGCGACATCGTGCGGCGCTTCATCGTCTCCTTCAGCCAGCGCGCCATGTCCGGCGACACCTCGCGATCGCTGCCGAGCCGCTGCTGCTGCTTCTCTCCCGGCTTCGGCTCCTTCGGCTGTTCCTCTTCGTCATCGTCCTCCTCGTCGTCGCTCTCGCGCTGCATGTCCTTCGGGATTTTGCCGCGCAGCTTCTTCTTGATGTCCTTAATCTTCTCTCGCTCCTCGGAGAGCTGCTCGGTCTGCTGCTCGATCTGTTTCTTGAATTTCAGCAGCTCCTCGATCTTCCGCTCCACGGTCTGTGCGTTCGCTTTCGCGTCCGTGTTCGCCGAATCGAGCTCCAGCGCGCTGTGAAAATCGCCGACCGATCTCCGCCACCGCTCCAGCGCCGAGCCGACGAGCCCGAGCGTGCGGCTCGTTTCGTCGCGGGAAAGGCGCAGATCTTTCTGCGCGGCGCGCGCGTTCATGTAGGCCGCGATGATCTCCTTCAGCTCATCGCTCGCCAGCGCGCTTCCCCCATTCCGGATCGCCTCCTCGGCGACATTCACCGCCGCCGTGGACGAATCGAGAAGCTGCTGCCGGCTGCCCTCGCCCTTCAGCGTCTCCTCGCCCTGGCGGAAGCGCACGTGCCCGAGATTGTAGAGCGCGAGCGGCTGCATGCTCTCGATGTCCGCACCCGCAGCCTTGCGCAGCGACATCTCCGCATCGCGCAGCTCGCCCTTGCCGAGACGGCTCACACCCTCGTTGTAAAATTCGCGCGCGCCCGGTTGCGACGCGAGTGCCGGCGATGCCGCGAGCAGCAGGATGGCGAATGGGCGGAGGTTCATGCGGTGTGCGCGCGCGTGCGTCTGCGCGTGCGGAGGAGAGATTCGGCGACGAGGAGGAAAATGGCAACTGCAAGCGGCCAGCGATAGCGATCAATTCCGAGCCGCTTGCGGAACACCGCCGCGGGCTTCGACTGCGGGTCCCTCAGTGCGCTCGCGACATCGGCGAGTCCGCCGCCCACCGTCTCCATCCGCCGGTACGTGCCGCCGGTCGTCTCCGCGATCGTGCGCAGCGTCGGCTCGTCGAGTCGGCTCGTCACCGGCTGCCCCTTTTCATCGCGCAACGGCTCCATCTCGCCGCCCTTGCCCTGCATCTGGATCTGTGTGCCGCCGGGCGTGCCGACGCCGACGGTGAAGACGACCACACGGTCCTTCGCGAGCTTCTTCGCCGCATCAATCCCGATGCGTTCGAGATCCTCGCCATCCGTCACGAGGACGAGGACTTTTCTGCGCTCGGCCTTGTCGAACGCGCGGCTGCCTGCAAACAGCGCGCTCGCGATGTCCGTGCCTGGCACGAGCACCGAGTCGGTGTTGAGATCGCGGATGGATTCCTCGAACGCATCGTAGTCGAGCGTGAGCGGACACTGGAGAAACGCATCGCCCGCAAACGCGACCAGCCCCACGCGACCGCCCGCATGGCGATGCACAAAATCGAGCACCGCCAACTTTGCGCGCTCCAGCCGGCTCGGCGTGACATCGGTCGCGAGCATGGACTTCGAGGCGTCCATGAGGAAGACGACATCGTCGCCTTTTCGATCCACGCGCTCCTCCGTCTCGCCCCACTGCGGTCGCGCGAGCGCGATCCCCACGAGCAGCAGCGAAAGAAAGAGCATCGTGTTTTTCACCAGGCGCATCACCGCACTGTGTGAGGCGAGCAATTCATCGCGCCGCGCAGGATCGGCAAACTGTTCAAGCTGCCGCCGCCGGGCCTTCGCCGAAACCCAGAACAGCGCGCCCACGAGCGCGAGGGCAAGTGCCGTGAACCACAGCCACTGCGGCGCGGCAAATTGGAGTGCGTGCGTCTTCATGGGATGCGGCGGAAGCGGGTGTTTGCGAGCAGCAGTTCGAGCAGCAGCACGGCGAGCGCGCCGAGCAGCGGGATGTAAAACAGCGGCGTGAACGTCCGATGATGCTTCAGTTTCACCTCGGTTTTTTCCAGCCGATCAATGTCCGCGTACACCGTGTCAAGTTCCTGCCGGTTCGTCGCCGTGTAGCTCTTGCCCCCGGTCATCTTGGACATTTTTTCGAGCACCACGTAATTCGCCGGCTGGAGCATCGTGATCACGCCGTTCGGTTTTCCGTCCGCGCCGAGGCGCAGTTTGCCGGTCTCGCGATCAAAGTCCGGCAGCCAGCACTGCTCGTTTTTTCCGACGCCGACCGTGTACACCCGCACGCGCTCGCCCGCCGCGAGGCTCGCGGATGCGACGGGTTCCAGCGTCTCCCACTTGTTGTTGTCGCCGTCGGTGAGCAGCACGATGAGCTTGCCGCGGCTCTGCTTCTGCGCGGCGAGGCGCTTCACTGCGAGGCCCGTCGCGTCGCCGATGGCCGTGCCGAGTTCCGTGATCACGCCGATGTAGAGCCGATCGAGATTTTTCTGAAGCCAGTCATGGTTCAGCGTCGGCGGGCTCACGAGATACGGCACGCCGCTGAACGCGATGAGCCCGATGCGATCCGATGGCCGCCGCGCCACAAAGTCCTTCAGCACGCTCTGCGCGATGTCGAAGCGCGTCGTGAGCTTCCCCGGCGGCGCCATGTCCAGCGCCATCATGCTCCACGAGAGATCGAACACGAGCATGATGTCCACACCGCTCGCCTGCGTCTCGGTCTGCTCGTTCACCCAGCGCGGCCCTGCCATCGCGACGATCGTGAGCCCGACCGTGAGCGTGCGGAGAAAAAGGAAGAGCCGTCCTGCCATCGAGCGCACCTTTCCGCCGACGGCGCGCACGAGTTCCACGCTGGAAAAACGCAGCGCGCCCTCCGCGCCCGTGCGCCCTCGGAAAAATGCGTACAGCGGCAGCAGCGCAAGAAACACGAGCACCCACGGATGCTGAAACTCGAATCCTTCGCTCATAGCGTGCGCGCCGCCTTCGCCCGTGCGGCCTCCAGTTCGTCAATCAGCTTTGCCGTCGTGCCGAGCAGTGCGGATCCATCCGTGTGTCCCGGGAGCGGCGAAAATTTTGCACGGTCGCAGTCCGAGAGAAAATGCCACACCGCGTTCGTCAGCTCGACCGGGCATAAACGGCGCGTGACGAGGCCGCTCACCAGCTCCTCGGAGGTGAGCCCGCTGCCTTCGATCGCGAAGGCCTGCGCAGCGTAACGACGTAGGATCACCGATGCGGCGAGTGGCGTGGCTGCTGCGGCATCGGCGCGCAGATTGCCGAGCTGCTCCAGCGCCACTGCAAATGGGTCCGGCGGTGGCAGCGGCGGCTTGCGTCGAGGCCAGCAAAGGACCGCGAAAATGATCGCGGCACCGAGTCCGCCAGCCACCCACGCAAGGTGGCTGCGCGCAATGGGCGGCGGCGGAATCTCCGGCCGCGGCGGACGCAGTTCCGAAGCATGGTCGGCCTTGATCGCGCCGAACGAGGCGAGCGGAAAAAGCGCGAGTGCTGCTGCGAAGGCGGCGCGTTTCATCGGCGGCGGCGGTGCTCGAAAAAATGCTGCAGCATCGCCGCGTGATCATCCGCCGCGCCGAGCCGGAGGATGTCCACGCCCGACTGCATGAGCGCACGGTCGAGCTGCTCCTGCCTGCGCGCGACGCCGACGGCGAATGCTTCGCGCACCGTCGCGCGCGTCGAGTCCACCTCGATGACTTCGCCTGTTTCCAAGTCTTCGACGACGAGCATCCCGGACGCGGGAAGCGCACGCTCGCGATCATCCTGAAGCTGCACGCACACGAGATCGTGCCGCGAATTGGTGCGCCCGATTTCCTGGAAGATGTCGCGCTTTCCCGCGGAGTCGCCGTGCAGAAAATCGCTGATCAAAAACACGATCGAGCGCCGGTGAGTGACGTGGTTCAGAAACGACAGCGCGGACCCGATATGCGTGCCGCGACGTCGCGGAGAAAAGACGAGCGCCTCGCGGATGATGCGCAGCAGGTGCCGCCGCCCTTTTTTCGGCGGGAGAAAAAGCTCCACCTCATCGCTGAACAGCAGCAGCCCGACCTTGTCGCCATTCCGAATCGCCGAGAAAGCCAGCGTGCCCGCGATCTCCGCAGCGACTTCGCGCTTCGTGCGTTCCGTCGAGCCGAAGTCGCCCGACGCCGACACATCGAGCACGATCACGACGGACAGCTCGCGCTCCTCGCGGTGCAGCTTCACGAATGGCCGCCGCATCCGCGCTGTCACGTTCCAGTCAATCGTCCGCACGTCGTCGCCGGGCACATATTCGCGGAGCTCCTCGAAATTCATCCCGCGCCCTTTGAACTGCGAGTGGTACGCGCCGACCATGAGATCATTCGCAAGCTTGCTCGTGCGCAACTCCACGCGGCGCACGCGGGCGAGGATGTCGGTGGAGGTGCGGGGCATGGCCTACGCGCGATGATCCACGTAGGCGTCGCCGAGCCGTGCGAATGCGCGCGGATCGTGACCGACGACGCAGCCCTCCATGTGCAGCGCCGCTGCCGCCTGCCAGGCATCGTTCTCGCCCATTCGTGACGGGGTGCGCCGATGGAGGCGCGCCGCAAGCTCGGCGTGCGCACGGTGCAAACCCTGCCAGTGGTAGCGCTGCAGGTATTCGCGCACGGCGTCCGGGGCATCAGCTCCTTCGAGCACCTCCGCGTACGTCACCGGCGTGATCCAGAGTTGCGCGCGTCGGTTCGCCCGGAGCCACCCGGATGCCGGGCCGGGTGCGCCGTCGGCGATTTCATTCAGCAGATCGATTAGAAAAGACGAGTCGAGCAGGCAATGGCGTTTCATTTTCTCCGGCGCACGCGAAGCCGCTTGTCGCCGAGCCGCCGCATCATGTCATCGTACACGTCGCCTGCGGTGGCGAGTGGTGCCTCGTTGAGCATGCGCCGGACGAGTGCTCCGGCGGTAATGCCCTCCATTTTCGAGCGTTCGGCGAGCTGGGCTTTTTCTTTTTCGGAAATTCGGACGGTAAGAATAGGCATGGTATGACGTATGTATTACATTCCGGCAGCGCTTTCAAGCTGCTGTTTTTGGAAACTGGCGTCCTTTACGGCACCAGCACATTGTCGAAGATCTTCTTCACGATCCCGTCGCCCGTCATGCCCTGCGCCTCGGCCTCGTAGGTGAGGATCACGCGGTGGCGCAGCACGTCGGCGCCGATGGCTTTCACGTCGCCCGGCGTCACGTAGCTGCGGCCCTGCAGCAGCGCCCACGCCTTTGCAGCGAGCGTGAGATTGATCGTCGCGCGCGGGCTGGCGCCGAATTGGATCAGCGGGCGCAGTTCGGTGAGCTGGTATTTCTCCGGGTTCCGCGTGGCGAAGACGACGTGCACGATGTAGTCGCGCACTTTTTCGTCCACATGGATGCTGTCCACGACCTTGCGCGTATTGAGAATGTCATCGAGTTCGATCACGCGTTCGACGTCGAGGTTCGGCCGCGTGAACGCCATCGTATCGAGGATGCGCCGCTCCTCCTCGAAGGTCGGGTAGCCCACGAGCACCTTCAACATGAAGCGGTCCACCTGCGCCTCGGGCAGGGGATACGTGCCCTCTTGATCGATCGGGTTTTCCGTCGCGAGGACGAGGAAAGGCACGGGCAGCTTGTGCGTCTCGCCGCCGAGCGTGACCTGCCGTTCCTGCATCGCCTCGAGCAGCGCGCTCTGCACTTTCGCGGGCGCGCGGTTGATTTCGTCGGCGAGCACGATGTTGGCAAACACGGGCCCCTTCGTGACGTGATATTGCCCGTCGCCGGGATTGTAGATCAGCGTGCCGGTGATGTCCGCCGGCAGCAGGTCGGGTGTGAACTGCACGCGGTTGAAGGATGCGTGGATCGCCGACGCGAGCGTGCGCACCGCGAGCGTCTTCGCGAGACCGGGCACGCCTTCGAGCAGCACGTGGCCGTTCGCGAGAAGGCCGACGAGCAGGCGGTCGATCAGGTATTGCTGGCCGACGACAATCTTGCCGACGACCTCGCGCAGACGTGTGACCCATGCCGCGGCGCTGGAGACGCGGGCGTTCAGTTCATCGAGGGATTCGCTCATAGTGGAAAAGTGGGAGCCGTGCGGCGTGGCGCGCAAGGACAGCGGAAAGCGCACGTTCGGCAAGAGAGAAAAGGGAGGTGAAGTGCTCAGTGCTCAGTGCTCAGTCTAAGGCATCGCGAACAACGCGAAATTCTGACCACTGACCACTGAGCACT
Organism: Spartobacteria bacterium; assembly: GCA_025355595.1. Lineage (GTDB taxonomy): Bacteria > Verrucomicrobiota > Verrucomicrobiia > Chthoniobacterales > Chthoniobacteraceae > SXWH01. Next base: position 7,904 of record JANXZI010000038.1, on the reverse strand, counting down.
GCGCACTGCGCACTTCCCGCCCGCGGAATCACGACCGTTTGTAGTGCAGGCTCAGCGTGTGGAATGCCTGGTCGCCTTCATTCACGCCGACGTGGAAATAGATCAGCTCCACCGCCGTGTTGTTGCGGTTCCATTTGTAGCCCACGATCGTCTGCGTCGCCTTGCCGTCGGGCGTCGGCGTGCTGGAGCGCACGAGCTGCTGGCCGGGGCCGTAGAGGCGCTCGAGCATCTGGCGTTTTTCCGAGAGGCATGCGCCATAGCGCTCCTCGTCCCAGCCGTCCTGCTCGTATTGCAGTTCCACCTCCACGAGCTGTCCGCCCGAGAGCATCTCGCGCACTTTTCCGTTTGCGCCCTTGTCCTTGGAAATCGCGCCGCCCTCGAAATGAAAGAGCACCCGGCGAAGCTCCGGCGGCTTCGGTGCGGCGGCATCGGTGCCGCTCGGCTTTTTGAATCCGCCCGCCGTGACGATCCATTGCCGCTCAAGCTTCCGCCGTTCGGTGATCGCGAGCTTCGCCATCTCGATCTTCAGCTCCAGACGTTCCGATGGCTCGTGCCACAGGAGACTGAAAGGCGGCTGGATTTCCCGCTCCTGCGAAGCCGGCGCCGACGCGGACGCGGGCGCGGGCGCGGAAGCCGGCGTGATTTTCGCAGGCTTCTCCGCGAGGACAGGCATCGTCGCGACAGCCAGCAGGCTGGCGAGAATTCTGCATCGGGCTTCGGGCGCGAATTGCATAGGCACCTAGAACGCCCTGCGCATCCCCCCACTGCAATCCCAAAAAGTCCCTTGTGGGAAAGGGAGTGGGCAGAGATGGATTCGAACCATCGAAGGCGTAAGCCAGCGGATTTACAGTTCGCGAATACGGGTTTGCGCTGTTTTGCATTGGCTTACCCCCGAGCTGGAAATCCGATGAATACAGGGGTTGCGGGCGATTTCACTTTTCATGGCTTTACACTGAAATCCACCGTTTTCACGGCTGACCGTAGAAAACGACCGCAGAAAAACGGCATGCATTTCGAGCGGTGGAGTGACCGTGAAAGCAGTTTTTTCGTGCACGCACGCGGGCAAGAAATTCGCTGAGCATGGAATTTCTGATGTGGAAGTTCGTGGCGAGGAGCCGTGCGACAGCTCGCTCGAAATCGAGCAGTCCTCGCGCGGCGGCTGCCTCAAGAATGTGGAGTGTCCCTGCCGTGCGAAGACCGTTTTCCATCGCGGCCTTCCTGCCCTTCCGCTCGTCCATCAACAGGAGGGTGTCGCCGATTTCTTTCGCGAGCGCGATTGCCTCCGTTTCGCCAGGTCCCAAATCCAGATTCCGATTCACTGCGGCGGGCGCGACGACTTTTTCTTCGTGGAGAAGCTGGACGGCTTTGGAAGCGGCACGGAAATCGAGAATGGACGGCCCGCACGGCAAGAATACCTTGTCGGCGCGGAGCATGATTGCACGCGTCGTCTCGGAAAGTCCTGCGGGTCCGTCGATGACGATGTCATCCGCATCGGTCGCAAAGCGCGCGACGCAATGAATTATCTCTTCCGAGTCGGAAAGTGTTTCCAATCGCATGGGAAGCGCAAGTTCACGAATCCACGTCGTGGCCGATTGCTGCGGGTCGGCGTCAATGAAAACGACCTCGCGCTTTTTCTTGGCGAGAAAAGCCGCCAGATGAACAGCAATCGTTGTCTTCCCCACTCCGCCCTTTGAATTTGTCAGTCCGTAAATCATGCGCGCCTCCCTGTCGTGCGGTTATAGGGCTGGTTCGCCGGGAATCCCAGCGAACGCGCAATGCGCGGAACGAAGCGCGACATTTTCCGGGAGGAAGTTGCATGTCTGCAACATTGCGTGCATGCGTGCGTGCAAGCTTGCGTGCAAAAAGTCCTGACTGGCTCCTGCGCCAGCTTGTGATGAATGCCCTTCCCAAGCACACCGGCAGGCGAGCCCGGCTACGGCTCGCGGCCTGCCGGGTGCGTTTAAGTGTTTTAGATTCGGTTTAAGATAAGTTTCAGAGGACGGAGATCGTTTCCATCCGCGGCTTTGAAGAGTGGTTTGGTCGCTGCTGCCCCGATAGGGAGTCGCTGGAACCCCGTGCCGTGGGTCGCTGTAACCCCGATAGATGGTCGCCGCTTCCCCGATAGGGTCGTTGGAACCCCGATATGGTTTCTTCCCGCCAACTCTGCTATGCAGGATTCATGGCGCGAGTGGTGGAGGGTGGAATCGAGAAGCATCAAGACCTGAAAAGGTTCATGGCTTCCTCTGCCAATGTGACGGTGAAAGACCAGATGGACCTGATGTCCCGCTGCTGGTTTAGTCTCACATCGAATCGGACAGACGCCATCGAGCATGAGTTCATTGATGCCCGCACGAAGCGCACAGAGACGGTGCGTATCACCGGCAGCGGTGAGCATGGCATTGCCACCATTCACGACCAAGACTTGCTGATTTTCGTGATCTCGCAATGGATTGACGCCAAGCGCGTCGGGCTTGAACCCACACGACGAATTTCATTCACGCCCTACCAGTTCTTCATATGGATGGGCAAAGCACCGCAAGGAACGGCTTATTCGAGGCTGCGCGAAGCGCTGCATCGGTTGAAAACGACAAACATCGAAACCACGATCCGTTCGCAAAATTCAGGGCGGAACAGGATGAAACAATTCTCGTGGATTTCAGAATGGGAAATCACTGAGGAGGACGGGAAGATTCGCGGAGTCGAGGTCGTCCTGGCGGAGTGGCTTTTTGAAAGCATTCAGGGTTTTCACGTGCTGACACTGGATAAGCGGTATTTCGACATTGCCGGTCCGGTTGAACGCTGGCTTTACCTCTACGCCTCCAAGGCGACGGGCGGCCCCTCCGGTCAATGGAAGGAAACTTTCCAAAGCCTCTACCGGAAGTCTGCTTCGCAGCAGGCTTACAAGCATTACGCGAACACCCTTCGCAAGCTGGTAAACAAGAATGACCTTGCGGGACTGCGGCTCGAAAGACGCACTTCGGCGGACGGAAAGGACATGCTGTGCATGGAGCGCACGGCGAAGCGGGTGGCGGTGGCCGCTGCGACGAAAGAACAACTCCTCCTGATCGAGCAAACACCGCTCGAAATGGCGTGGGAAAATGCGCTGGATATTCTGCGTCAGCAACTCGGTGAAGCCACGGCAAACTCGTGGGTGAAGCCGCTGCATGTGGTCAGTTTCGAGAACGGAACTCTCACCTGCCGCGCGCCGACGAAGTTCGTCGCGAGCTGGGTGGAGTCCCGCTACCTCAGCCAACTGCGCAACGCGTGGAAGGCGGTCGGCTACAATGTGAAAAACATTGCCTTGGCGACGCCGCGGGGAAAATCAGTCGCCTGAGCTGCGTCACCGACGCGCTATTCTAACGATCCAGTTCTTGTTGAAACTTTCCCGTGAGTTCACTCAGGCACGCGGGGCAAAGGCAGTCGCAGCGCTCACCTGCCGGCGGAGGAATGTGCGGCATCGCATCGCACCAGCATTCCCCTCCGACATTCATTGGTCCGCATAGAAATGTTGCGGCACAGCGGGGACAGCGCTTGGGGCGAGGTTCTCGCGCGGTGTTAGCTGGAAATGGTGGCGAAGGCATCTGTGGGTCCGTTCCAAGGAAACAATTCGGGATGGATGAGGTGCGCCAGCAATGCGGTCCCTTCCACCACGCGGGGGCCGGGCCGGGCAAAGTAGGAATTGGCATCCACCGCATGGACGCGGCCATTTTTTACGGCGGGCAGATCGGCCCAGCCGGGGTTGGAGGAAATCTGAGGCGCGAGTTCGAGCACCTTGTCGAGGCGGTAACCGCAGGGCATGAGGAGCAGGACCTCGGGTGCCCATTGCCGCACGTCGTCCCACGGGATGCGCACGGAGTCGGTGCCCATGCGCCCGAGCGAGTCCGTGCCGCCGGCGAGGCCGACCATCTCCGGCACCCAGTGGCCGCTGCAATAGACCGGGTCGAGCCATTCCATGCAGAAGACGCGCGGTGTCCGCTCCGCCTGCTGCGCAACTTTCGCAACCTCAGCGAGCCGCGCGCGCATCGCGGCGACAAATCCAGCGGCAGTGTCGTGGCACCCGGTTGCCTTTCCAACTTCCAGCACGTTGTCGAAAATGCCGTCGAGCGAGCGCGGTGTGAGGTAGAGCACGCGCGGCTCCTTCGGCAGGGACTTCAGCGCGCGTGCGGTCTCGTTTCCCGAGGGGGCGCAGACCTGGCAGAGGTTCTGGGTGATGATGAGGTCCGGCGCGAGTTTCCGCAGCAGCGTTTCATCCACCTCGTAAAGGCTCATGCCGTCTCGCAGACGGGCCGTGACGCCTTCATCAATCTCGCGCTGGCTGAGTCCATCGAGTTGCAGCGCGGGCCGGACGACGATGGGGCGTGAGCGCACTTCGGGCGGATGATCGCATTCGTTAGAGATGCCCACGATCTGATCCGCCAGGCCCAGCGCGCAGACCATCTCGGTCGCTGCGGGAAGGAATGAGACGATGCGCAGTCCGCTCATCGCTCCAGTTCTCCGGTGTGGTGAAGTTCCGCGCGCTTCGCGGTGCGGTGCGGCAGGCTCGCGACGATGCGGGCTTTCTCCGGCGCGCTCAGTCCGCCCCATGCGGCGATCTCTGCCAGCGTCCGCGCGCAACCGGTGCAAAGGCCGGTCATCTCATCAACGCGGCAAATTTGGATGCATGGCGAGGCAACTTCGTCCATGCGTTCAGGCCGGCGTTGCGGCGGGCAGCAGATCACAAAACCAAAAGCCCTTCGTGCGGCCCTGCACCGGTGGCGGGCAGACGGTGTCCGATGATGAGACGTTTCCCGCGGGCGAGATCCATTCCAGCGGGCGATAGACTTTCTCGCCGACTTCAAACCGGAGTGGCTTTTTGAAGATGGGGCCGGCAAAGGCGAAGGAATGAAACTCGCCGTTCTCGCCGCACGGATCCACCTCGGGCGGAAGTGTGCGGATGAATTCCCCGCTGATGTTGCGGCCCACGGCGGCTTCGCCCAACCACGCGTCGTTCACGCAGCAGATCACCGAGCCAAAGCCGAGTGCGAGGAATTCCCCGATGAGTTCGCGCGTGTCGCGTTTCCACAGCGGGAAGACTGCTTTCATGCCGATCTTCGCGAGATTGTCTTCGCGCCACTTGCGCAGGTCTTCGAGAAAGATGTCACCAAAGATCACCGTCTCTGCGCCGAGGGCCTTGTATTTGAGCAATGCGGCACTCATCCGCTCCTCATACTCGGCATTCGAGCCGCCCCGACTCACGAAGACCTTCTCCAGCGGCAGCCCGATCGCCTCCGCCTGCTGCTCCAAAAGAATCGTCCGCACGCCGTGCATCGAGACGCGCTGGTATTCCTCGTTCACCGTCGTCAGCAGGCAGAGTACCTCGTAACGGCCCGACTCCATGACGTGGTGCAGACAGAGGGCGGAATCCTTGCCACCGCTCCAGCAGAAGATCACTTTTTCCCTGACGCTCATCGTGACGTTCGACCGGATGGGATTTGTTCCGATGCCTATGCCGCGCCCGCCTGGACCGGCTCGCGCAAGAGGGAGAATCGCTTTTCCGCGAGAGCGAAGATGCCAAAAAGCAGAGCCGTGTAGAATAGGTCGCCCACGAGGCTGTTTCGGAAGAACGGAATCCCCGCGACGTAGCACGCGCCGAGGCCCGCCGCTGTTTTCGGATACCAACTGCCCGTCGCCCACACGCCGAAATTGGAGACGAGATAAAACACGCACGAGCCGATCAATGCCGCCACCGCGACGGGGAGCGCCCGCGTCCGCCCGCGCAGCACGAAGCCGACACAAACAACCAGTGCGAAGCCGGCGTAAACTCCCGGCATCTGGCTGTGCAGACCGAGGATCAAATCACTCAATAGCAACGCCGCCAGTGGCACGAGAAACGCCAGTCGCTTGTCTGCGAAATGCGCTCCGCCAAAGAGCGCAATGGCGGCCAGTGGCGTGACATTGGGCGGATGCGGGAGAAGCCGCGAGAGCGCGGCAGTCAAAATCATCGTAGCGAGAAAAGCAAAGCGAGGTCGGTTCATGAGTTGAAAATGGACAACGAGATTGTCTGCCGCTGATTGAGCCAGTCGGGCCTGATGTTCAATGCAAAACGGAACTTCGACGCCCACTTCTTGGCAGCACAGCGAATCATCCTGAGAATCAATGAGATTCTGCGGTACAAAACCAGTCGTCTTCCAATCTGCCAAAGCTCATACATTCGTCACGATAATATCTTTTGACATGGCGGGGGGTATGCTCTCCTTTGCGCACGCTTATGTCCCCAAAACTCCTTCTCCCCTCCGTCCTCACCCTCGCCATCCATTTCTCGCTCCTGCCCGTGTCGGTTCGCGCTGACGGCACCTCCCCCGGCGCGTCGGCCAATGCCGCGGGCGGCACAGGCCCCGGAAACTCAGAGAACGCTGGAATCGGTGCCGATGAGACGGCGGGAATCCACGCGCGTCCGCCGCTCTGGACGCTTGGCTCCGTGCGCGCCAATCCCCTCTGGGCGACAAGCCCGGCCGGCTACAGCCCGGCGCAGATCCGGCACGCCTACGGCTTTGACCAAATCACCGGCAATGGCGCGGGGCAGACGATCGCCATCGTGGATGCGTATGGGAGTCCGACGCTGGCCAACGACCTCGCGGTGTTTTGCAACACGTTCGGCCTGCCGCAGACGACGCTGAATATCTATTACCCGCAGGGCGCACCTCCGGCAGACAACGGCTGGGCACTGGAGACCTCACTGGATGTGCAATGGGCGCACGCCATCGCGCCGGGTGCGAAGATTGCGGTCGTGGTGGCAAAGTCCTCCAGCCTCTCGGATCTACTCGGTGCCGTGGATTACGCGGTGAATACGGTCGGGGCCAAACAGGTTTCGATGAGCTGGGGTGCGGGGGAATTCCGCAGCGAAACCCGCAACGATTCGCACTTCAACAAGACCGGCGTGGCGTTCTTCGCATCCTCCGGCGACAACGGCTCCGGAGTCCTCTGGCCGGGCGTATCGCCCTACGTGGTGTCCGTGGGCGGGACGACGCTGAATATCGACAGCACCGGCACCGTCATCTCCGAGACCGCGTGGTCTGGCAGCGGCGGCGGCGTGAGCATCTATGAATCGAAGCCGTCCTACCAGAACGGATGGCAGAGCGCCAGCAAGCGCACGGTGCCGGACGTGTCCTACAATGCGGACCCTAACACGGGCTTCCCCGTTTACACCTCGAACTACAACGGTTCGGCGGGATGGATCACCGTCGGCGGGACGAGCGCCGGAGCCCCGCAGTGGGCGGCGCAGCAAGCGCTCGTGAATGCATCGCGCGGCACGTCGCTCAGCAATGTGGTCGCGGCCATCTACTCCGTGGCTGGCGCAGCGTATGCGGCGGATTTCTTCGACATCACCAGCGGCTCCAATGGCGGCTATTCCGCCAAGACGGGCTACGACTACGTGACCGGCCTCGGCAGCACGAATTCCCAAAATCTGATTCCGGCGCTTATCAAGAAATAAGCTATTTCGCGAATCAGAGTCCGGCAGAGCCCTGCACGAATCTGATGTTGCATCTGCGGTGAAAACGCGGTGCTTGAGTCTGCGCCGAGACACAACGCTTCTCATTCGAGGAAGCTCGGAAGCTACGGCTTGGTCGCGATGTGAAGATGGTAACGCGTGCTCTTCAAAGTGCCGTTCCGAATGAGCGCTTTCTTTTCCACCAAGTCTTGAAGGTCGCGCGTCGCGGTGGCGCGCGAGGTGCCGGTGATGCTGATGTATTTCTCGGCGCTGAGTCCGCCTTTGAATCCATCCGGTCCTTTGCGCATCATGCGTGCGATGGCCATGTCCTGACGTTCGTTGAACTGGCCCCGCAGGCGGTCATAAAACTTGGTCTTCGCGATGATGAAATCCACCAAGTTCTGCGCCTGTGCTTGGGCATCAAGGACGGTTCGCG
>JANXZI010000034.1 GCA_025355595.1 Spartobacteria bacterium | reverse complement strand
ATCCACTGCCACAGCGCATCCAGCGACGCGCGTGCTGCGGTCTTGGTCGAGGCGAGTTCCTTTGCGGAAAAACGCGCGCCCTTCGGATCGCGGCGGACAAACATGTAGAACTTGATCTTCGGCTCCGTGCCCGATGGGCGCACGGCGACACGGCGCCCGTCCGCGAGATCGAAAATCACCATCTTCTCTCGCGGGATCGTGTCGCCTTCCACGTCGGTGAAAGTCTTCGCGTTGAAGTCGCGTACGCCGGTGACCTTCGCGCCGTCCATCGTCTTCGGCGCGGTCTTCGCGTAGCCCGCGGCGAGCTTCGCGATCTTCGCTGCGCCGTCCGCGCCCTCAAAGGTGAGCGTGCCGTTCTTCTCCCAGTAGAAACCGTACTCGGCGTAAATTTCATCGAGCAGTTGATCGATCGTCAGCCCCCGCGACTTCGCCCACGCCGCGACTTCCGCGAAGAGCACGACCGCCGCGTTGCCGTCCTTGTCGCGGACAAAATCGTGCGCGCTGTAGCCGTAGCTTTCCTCGCCGCCGGCAACGTAGTAAGTCGAGTGCTTCAGCCGCAGCGCACGCGTGTCGTGCTCGCCGAGTTTGCGATAATTCGCCCGCGCCGCCGCAGGGATCGCCGCCTCGTATTTGCCGAGCTTCTCGCCGATGTACTTGAAACCCGTGAGCGTCTCCACGCAGCGCAGCCCGTGTTTCGCGGCGATGGCCTTTTGCAGATCGGTCGTCACGAAGGTCTTGATGATCGCGCAGTTCGCCGCGTTCGCCGGGGTGATGACGCCGAGATCGATCAGCTTGCGCACACGGTACGCGGCGATGAGCGAGCCGATCTGGTTGCCTGTGAGCAGCTCCATTTTCCCGTGCGAATTCCGGATCGCCACGCCCATGCGATCACAGTCCGGGTCGGTCGCCATCACAACATCGGCGGCTTCCTTTTCCGCGAGCGCCATGGCCATCGCGAGCGCCTCGGCGTTCTCGGGGTTTGGCGATTTCACGGTGGGAAAGCGCGCGTCAAATTTGTCCTGCTCCGGCACGACAGTGAAGCGGAAGCCGAGCTTCTTCAGCATCGGCTTCGTGATCACTCCGCCAGTGCCGTGAATGCTCGTGAAGACAATCTTCAGCCCGCTCGCGGCCTTCACCATTTTCGGATCGAGCACGAGCGTCTCCAAGCGTGCCATGTAAGCGTCGTCAATTTCTTTCCCGAGTGAGATGAGCTTCCCGCGTTTTGCTTTCGGAACCGGCGTGTAGCGATCGCTCGTGACGGCACTGACCTTCGCGATGATCGCGCCCGCGTGCGGCTCCACGATCTGCGCGCCGTCGGCGAAGTACGCCTTGTAGCCGTTGTCGTGCGGAGGATTGTGCGACGCAGTGATCACGATGCCCGCGGTGGCATTCGTATGGCGCACGGCGAACGACAGCTCCGGCGTCGAACGCGGCCCCTCGAAGATGCCCGCGTCGCAGCCGAGTTCGGTGGCGACCTTCACGGTGAGTTCCGCGAACTCGCGGGAAAAATGCCGCGTGTCGTGCGCGACGACGAGCTTCGGGCGGCCCGCCAGTTTCTGCTTCCGGAACCACTCGTGCAGGTACGCCACGAGACCCTGCGTCGCGCGGCTGATGTTGAAATAGTTCATCGCGTTCGTCCCCACGCATGGCTGCGCAGGCCGTTCGCCCTCGCCCGCCTTTCCACGCTCCGCAGGGGTCACACTGCGGCCGATCGTCCGACCGCGCAGACCGCCCGTGCCGAATGCGAGCGTGCGGTAAAAACGATCTACGATCTCCGTCCACTGCCCGCCCTCGGCGAGCTGCGCGATGCTCTCCGCGTAAACCGCCGAGTCACCTTCCGTGGCGAGGAGGCGCACATTTTTCGCGACGGATTCGAGGAGCGCCGCGTTGTCGAGTGCGGCCTGCGTGGCGGGAGTGGTCTTGCTCATGCCCGCATTCCTTGCACGAGCGCCGCGCGCGCGTGAAGCGCGGAGTTGGCCGCGTGTCCAAGAATGCCTCTGCACCTTCCATGCGGCAGCGCGTGCTGAGAATGGTGTGCGCCCTTGCACGCCCCACCCGTGCCCGGTAGCAACGCCGTTCCCATTCGCATGAATCCCACCCGCACCGCACTCCGCCGCCCTGTGACCATTCTGGTCGCGGTGCTCGCCGTGTGCCTCGGCGGATGGCTCGCGATTTCGCGCATGGCGCGCGATGTTTTTCCGCCGCTCGGGATTCCGACGATCTATGTGGCGCAGCCGTTCGGCGGGATGGATGCGGGGCAGATGGAGGGCTTCCTCACGTATTACTACGAGTATCATTTTCTCTACATCACGGGCATCGAACACGTGGAGTCGAAGAGCATCCAAGGCGCGAGCATCATGAAGCTCCAGTTCCATCCCGGCACGGACATGTCGGCGGCGATGGCGGAGACGGTGGCCTATGTGAACCGCGCGCGCGCCTTCATGCCGCCGGGCACGCCGGGGCCGTTTATTACGCGGTTCGATGCGGGCAGCGTGCCGGTGGGCCAGCTTGTCTTCTCGACGGAAAATCCCACGCGCACTGTCGGCCAGATGCAGGACGCCGCGCTGAACATGGTGCGCCCGCTTTTTGCCACGCTGCCCGGCGTGAGCGCGCCGCCGCCCTTCGGCGGAAGTGCGCGGACGATCGTGATCAATGTGAAGCCTGACCGGCTGCGCGCGCTCTCACTTTCGCCGGATGAAATCGTGCAGGCCGTCGCGCAGGCCAACGTGATCAGCCCGAGCGGAAACATGAATCTCGGCGACCGCTATCCCGTCGTGCCGGTGAATGCGGTGGTGAAAAATATCAAGGATCTCGAAGGCGTGCCGCTGCGCGTGACGCCGGGCGCTGCGGTCTTCATCCGCGATGTGGCGACGGTGGATGACCAGAGCGACATCACGACGAGCTACGCGCTCGTGAATGGGCGGCGCACCGTGTACATGCCGGTGACGAAACGTGCCGACGCCTCGACGCTCGCCGTCGTCGGACTCGTGAAGGCGAACCTCGCGAAATTTAAGGCCGCGGTGCCGGATGATGTGAACGTGACGTTTGAATTTGATCAGACGCCCGTCGTCACCGGCGCGATGGGAAATCTCGTGAAGGAAGGCGCGCTCGGTGCGGTGCTCACGGGGCTGATGGTGCTGCTCTTTCTGCGCAGTGTGAGGAGCGCGCTCATCGTCGTGATCAATATTCCCATCGCGCTCCTCGCCGCGACGCTCGCGCTGTGGCTCACGGGGAATGGCATCCACCTCATGACGCTCGGCGGCCTCGCGCTCGCCGTCGGAATCCTCGTGGACGAGGCGACCGTGGCCATCGAAAACATCCACGCGCACCTCGCACGCGGCGCGAGCCCCGCGCGCGCCGCGCTCGATGGCACTCTCGAAACTGCCGTCCCGCGCTTCCTCGCGATGCTCTGCGTGCTCGCCGTTTTTGCGCCCGTGTTTTTCATGGTCGGCGCGGCGAAGGCGCTCTTCGCGCCGCTCGCGCTGGCGGTCGGTTTTTCGATGGCCGCGTCCTTCGTGCTCAGTTCCACGCTCGTGCCCATCCTGTGCGTATGGCTGCTGCGCGAAAAAAAGAATGCCTCAGCGCGGGATGACATGCATCGGGTAGGGCGGGTTTCCAACCCGCCGCGCGGAGTTTCCAACTCCGCGCAATCGGACGTCGAAGGATCATCCATCGCAGAAAATCTCCCGGCGAATGCGGACGCCGAATCACGCCCGGATGTGCCGGGTAAAATACCCGGCACGGCGGGTTGCAAACCCGCCCTACCCGATGGCACGCACGATTCCATTTCACGCGGATTTTTCTCATCGCTGCTGCGCCCGTGCGTCGCGATGCGCTGGCCGCTGGTCGCTGGTTATCTCGCTGCTGCGATTTTTGTGATCTGGATCTTCGGTCGCGGACTCGGCGTGGAGATTTTCCCGCAGGCGGATGCGGGCCAGCTCGCCGTGCGACTGCGTGCGCCCGCGGGCACGCGCATCGAGGTCACCGAGCCGATGGCGCTGCGAGCGCTGGAACTGATCAAGCGCGAGGCGGGCGCGGACAACGTCGTGCTCACGATGGGCCTCGTCGGAGTTCATGCGGCAAATTATCCGGTCAACCTCATCCACCTGTGGAATGGCGGGCCGGAGGAAGTGTGGCTCGCCGTGCAGTTCCGCCCGAGCGTGCGCGTGCCGAAGCTGCGCGAGAAGCTGCGCGCCATCTTTGCGAAGGAACTTCCGGAGGCGCGCGTGTCATTCGAGCCTGCGGACATCGTGTCGCGCGTGATGAGCTTCGGATCGAGCACGCCGATCGAAGTCGCCGTGAGCGGCCCCGACCTCGCGCTGAGCCGCGCGCATGCGGAAAAATTGCTGGAGAAACTGCGCACGATTAAATCCCTGCGCGACGTGCAGATCGCGCAGGAACTCGACTTTCCCGCGGTGCCCATCGAAGTGAACCGCGAGCGCGCGGGTCTGCTCGGCGTGCGTGAGGCGGATGTCGCGCGTTCGCTCGTTGCGGCGACCACCTCGTCGCGCTTCACCACGCCGATCTATTGGGCGGATCCGAAGACCGGCGTGAGCTACAGCGTGCAGGTGCAGATCCCGCAGGCGCTCACGAAATCCGCCGAGGACTTGCGCAACATCCCGATCTCCGCCGCCGGCGGAAAGTCGGTGCCGCTGCGCAGCGTCGCGACCGTCGGCAGCGGCACGGTGGTCGGGCAGTACGAACGCTACAACATGGCGCGCACCGTGAGCATCACCGCGAACATCCACGGCGCAGCACTCGGGCAGGCCGCCGAGGAAGTGCGCAAGGCGATCGCCGAGGTCGGCGCGGCTCCCGCAAAGACGAATGTCGCGGTGCGCGGGCAGATCACTCCGCTGGAGGAAATGCTCGGTGGATTCCGCAGCGGGCTGGTCGTGGCCATCATCGT
>JANXZI010000020.1 GCA_025355595.1 Spartobacteria bacterium | reverse complement strand
GCCATGAGCCGCTCGGCGGCTTCGCTGAAGTCGCTCGATGCCGCGCTGCTCCGGTAGTCGTAGAGGTGGTTCAGCACCGTGCTCATCGAGTGCTGTCCCTTCACGGGTGGCAGCCAGCGGTCCGTGCCGCCGAAGCCGAGCACGCCGACGCGGTCACCCTGCCGCAGCGCGATGTAGCTGAGGAGGAGCGTGGCATTCAGGCAGTGATCGAATTGCGGCAGCGCCCCGTCGAGCGCGCGCATGCGCCGTCCACAATCGAGCATGAAGATGAGCGTCTGATCCTTCTGCTCGCGATATTCGCGGGAGACGAGCTGGTTGCGGCGCGACGTGGCCTTCCAGTCCACCTGCGAAAGGACGTCGCCGTCCATGTATTCGCGGAGCTGGTGAAATTCGCGGCTCTGCCCCGCGCGGTTTTTTGTGACGATGCCCATCTGGCTTTCGCGGTTGCTCATCGCGAGCAGCGTGTAGCGGATGACCGGCTCGTAGTTTGGATACACCTTCACCACCGCGCGATCCGCCGTGCGCTGCGAGCGCTGCCAGAAGCCGAGCGGCGACCCGATGCGCAGGTGGCTGCCGGAAAATGTGAACGGCCCGCGCGTGAGCGGCACCGCCTCGTAGCGCAGGACGGTGAAGCCGTGGCCAGGCACTTCGCCGCGCCACGGGAGCTGCGCGCTCTCGATGGTCTCGGGCAGGCCCTCGAAAAATTCCAGCACGAGTGGGCGTGCGTTCGGATTTCGCAGCGTGACCTCGATCTCGCGCGCGACGCCGACGGCGAGACGGCCCGGCAGATTGCGGGTCACCGTGATCGGCTTCCGCCGGAAAAGGAGGAGCGCATCGGCGAGCATCGCCGGCGCGAGGATCGCGAGTCCGCCGAGCCACAGCATGCGGAACTGGCCCCACACGGACGCGGCAATTCCCAGCGCGACCCAGATCGCGATCAGCCTCAGGGTGCGTCCCGTGGGGATCATCGTCATCGGCGCGGGGCCTCGGTGGTGTTGACGATGCCGGTGAGGATGTCGTCGATGTTCTGGCCGCTGATGGCGAGTTCCGGCGCGATGGCCACGCGGTGCCTCAGCACGGGGAGCGCGGCCCTCTTGATGTCGTCCGGCGTCACGTAGCCGCGGCCCTGCATGACGGCGAAAGATTTTGCCACGCGCACGAGGCTGATCGCGCCGCGCGTGCCTGCGCCGAGCGCGATGCCCTGCGTCTCGCGTGTCGCGCGCACGAGGCGCACGGCGTACGCGATGACCTCGGGCATGACCTGCGTGGCGGCGACGGTCCACTGGAGCGCGAGGATGTCCTCGACGGTGCAGATGCGCGCGAGTTCAGAGATGCGCAGGCCGGTTCCGTTCAGCAACTCGCCGACGATCTGCTCCTCGTGCCCCTTCTCGGGGTAATCAATCACCACCTTCATCAGGAAGCGGTCGAGCTGCGCCTCGGGCAGCGGATACGTGCCTTCCTGCTCGATGGGGTTTTGCGTCGCGAGCGTCATGAAGGGCGGCGGCAACGTGTGGCTCTCGCCATCAATCGTCACCTGCACCTCCTGCATCACTTCGAGCAGCGCGGCCTGCGTCTTCGCGGGCGCGCGATTGATTTCGTCGGCGAGCAGGAGGTTCGTGAACACCGGGCCGCGGCGCAGGCGGAACTGCTGTGCGCCCATGTCGTAGAGCGTGTGGCCCGTCACGTCGCTCGGCATGAGATCGGGCGTGAACTGGATGCGCCGGAATGCGCCGCCGAAGGTCTGCGCGAGCGCGAGCACGAGGTGGGTCTTGCCGAGGCCGGGCTTGCCCTCGATCAGCACGTGGCCGCCGGCGAGGAAGGCGGCGAGCACCTGGTCGAGGGTCGCCTGCTGGCCGACGAAGACCTTCGTGATCTCCGCGCGGATGGCGGCGATGACGCTCGTCGCCTGGTCGAATTGGCTCTGGGGATTGGGTTCGTTGGTCGTGTCCATGGTGTGTTCGGTGTCGGATGAAAATGGGCGTTGCGATCAGGTGGCGACCTTTTCGTGGAGCTGGCGGAGATCTTGGATTGCGCGGAGAAAACTGCGCGGGTCGGCAATATTTTCGCTGAGCAGCGCGGCGCGCACACGCAGCGCGTCCATCTGCGCGAGGGCCGCGAGCTTTTCGGGAAACTCGGGATCGGTGCGCAGCAAGCCGCGCCGCACGGCGCAGCGCGTGACCGTCTCGCGCAGCGGGCCGATGAGCTGCTCGCGTTGCCGGTGCCGCCAGAGGAATGCGCCGGTGAGCGAGAGATGCTCGGCGAAGTCGCGCGTGCCCGTGTCCTCCGCAGCGCGCAGCGGGCCGAAGCGCGGCAGGCTTTTCCAGAGCCACACGGCGAGCAGCGCGGCGGCGGCGACGAGTGCCATCCAGCCGCGCTCCCAGAGCATCCCGAAGAACGAGACTTTGAGGCCGTTGAGGAACCACACTTCCCCGCCGCGGAGACTGCCCGCCAGGTGCAGCAGCAGCCACGCATTGTCGCCGTCGCCGAGGTGGCGGTTGCGGAACGGCTCGGCGTGGGCCGAGATGGAAATGCGGCCCGTGCCGCGTTGGAAACTCGCGAGACGGATCGAGTTTCCGTCGGCGGCGGAGAATTCCATGCGGCCCGGCGCGCGCCCGTCCTTCCATTCAAAGTATGCGGGCATCGTGAGCTTCACGGTCGCACCGGCGATCCGCACGTCCACGCTGCCGGACGCATCGGTGACTTTTTCGATGCCGAGCTTTTTGTAAAGGTCGTCGAAGTCGGTCTGCGAGCGCTTCTTCGTGTCCGCCGGGCGCGTGTCCCATTCGGTGCGGAAGGTCTCGCCGCCCTCGAGGAAGAGCAGCAGATTGCCGCCGCGGCTGACCCAGTTCAGCACGGTGTCCGCCGTGCCGCGGTTGCCGAATGACTGCGCGGTCGCGATGAGCGTGCCCGGATACGGAAGCCGCTCGCCGATCCAGGTGTGCGTGGAGACCTCGAAGCCGTTTGCCTCGAGGAAGCGCTCCGCTGCGAGGAACGGATCGCGCCGCGCCTTGCCGCGGTAGCCGGTCTCGATTTCGATCTCTTTTCCCGTGCAGCCCGCGAGCGCGAGCAGCGCGGCGGGTACGAGCATGAGCTGCATGATTTTCACCGTGCCCTCCCTCCCGCGCCGAAGGGCCAGTCGTGGAAAAGTGCGCGCATGATTTCATTCGCGGGTGGGCGGCGGCCGTACGCGGCGGCGATCCACTGGACGGTGAGCTTTTCAAAATATCCGCGCGGCGGTTCGTCCGGGAGCCTGAGCGTGTGGCGCAGGCAGTCGCCCTCGGTGTCGCTGTCGCGCACGGGCAGCTCGGCGTGGTGGAGGAGCCAGCTCAGCGAGCCGCGGTAGAGCAGGCTCAGCGCGGCGTGAAAGTCGCCTTCCTCCCATTTTGCGCGGGCGGCGAGGACGATGTCGTCGGGCAGCGATTCGGGCGTCACGTCGAGGCCCATCACGGATTTTGCCTTCGGCAGCACAGCGGTGCCGGTGCTGGTGCGGAGCTTCAGCGAGTGCCGGTTCCTGACGATGAATTCCACGAGCTTCCACACCGCGAATGCGACGGCCGCCCAGAAGATGACGTAGCCGAGGATTTGGAAAAACCGGACGAAGCCGGATATATCCGGAATGTCCGCATTCTTCGGCGCGCGGATTTTCATCGTGTGGATTTTGAAATCCTCGTGGGCGAGAACCTCCGTGATCTGCTTCTGCGCCTCGGCCTTTTCCGCCGTGACGGAGGCGGGATCGCCGTGCTTCACTGCGGCGAATGCGCCCGTGCAGAACACCAGCACGATGGCCGCCGTGACACCCGCGAGCCGCCTGCCCAGCCGGCGGAATGCGAGTTCGACATCCCAGCCTTCGAGGTGCGTGCGGCAGTTCAGGTAGAGGCCGAAACTGCCGCCGATGAAGAATATTTCCACGAGCGTCAGCGCCGCGAGCCAGCATCCGGTGGCCAGCCACAGGATCTGTTTCGCGAGGCCGCCATGCAGTGTGCCGAGATCGGTGAGCGACTCGAAAAACTCCGAGGTCACCGTCTCTGGCAGCAGCATCACGAGCAGCGACATGAAGGCAAACGTGAGAAACATTTCGTACGCGTTGCAGCAGAAAAACAAGGACGACGCGGTGCTGCCCGAGTGCCGCGTGATGACCTTGCTGCGTTCCTTTCGTGCGCGCCCCTTCAGCCCCTCGAGCACCTGCACCGGCAGGAGCAGTCCGCGCTGCGTGTTCAGGCGCCCGCCGACGAGCGCGAAGATGAGGTGCGAGACGAGCAGCCGCGGCCATGCGCGCAGTGTGTCGCGCAGGCGCGGCGCCGCGCCGAAGAGCGCGCGGCTGAGATGGAAGAGCGGGAGGCGTCCATAGAGGGGCTTCAGCCACCAGATCACGAAAAGGACGAGGCCGTTCGGCACCCAGTGCGTGAGCGCCAGCAGGGCGGCCCAGAGCGGCCCGATGCACAGGAGCCACGCGAGGAGCAGCCTTGGAAAATGGCTGCGCACGAGCGCAAACCCGAGGTCCACGGCCTCCCAGTGGCTCCTCGGCCGGACCTCTGCGGTGAGATCCTCAAGCTGCATCCGATTTCCTTCCCGCGAGCAAAAGGTAGAGCGTGAGCAGCACCCAGAGCGTGATGCCGACCGTGTATTTTGCGAAGGCGGACGCGTGGGACGCGGACCAGAATCCCTCGACGAAAGCGGCGAGGAAAATCATCACCGATCCGCCGGTGAGCAGCGGCAGCGCGCGTTTCCCGGCAGCGCGGAGGGCATCGCGTCGCGTGAGGCGTCCCGGTTTCAGGATCGCGAGGCCGAGCCTCATGCCCGCGGTGCCGCAGATGATGAATCCGGTCAGCTCCAGCGAGGAATGGCCGATGACGAAGCGGTAGAAATTTTCCGTGTGTCCCGCGTAGTGGACGTAGCCGGTGATCGCGCCGATGAGCAGGCCATTGTAACCCACGAAAAAGATCGCGCCGAGCGTGAGCAGCACGCCGCCCGCGAAGATGCGGAAGCCGATGCTCACGTTGTTCTGGATGTAGAACGCCCACATCATGAAGTCCGATCCGTAATGTTCGCGCAGTGCCTCGATGGGCGCGGAGGCGCTGTACATCTTGTCCATGTCCGCCTGCATGGACGGGGTCACGATGGCAAAAATCCAGCGCGGCTCAAAATACGAGGCGGCGATGAATGCAAACATCGGCACCCAGAAGAGCGCCATGTTCAGCCAGAAGAGCCGCCATTC
>JANXZI010000015.1 GCA_025355595.1 Spartobacteria bacterium | reverse complement strand
CGCTCGCGCTGCAAGTCTTCGGCGGCAGCGCACACAGCAACATCGCGATCGAGTGCGGCTTCCGCGGAGTCGGCACGACGAATTCCAATTCCTGCGCGAGCGGCGCGGTCGCCGTGGGCGAAGCGCTGCGCTACATCCGCGACGGCTGGGCCGACGTGATGATCGCCGGAGGTGCCGAGGCTCCGCTGAGCCCGCTCACGTTCGGTGCGTTCGACTTCATCCGCACGATGAGCCGCTGGCAAGGCGAGCCCGCGGCATTCGCGTGCAGGCCATTCGACAAAAATCGCGACGGCTTCGTGATGGGCGAGGGCGCGTGTTCGCTGGTGATCGAGGAATACGGCCACGCCGTGCGCCGTGGCGCGCGCATCTATGCCGAGGTGCTCGGTTACGCGCTGAACAACGACGCCTTTCATATGACGAGCCCCGCGCCCGACGGCGAATGCGTGACCGCGTGCATGCGCGCCGCGCTCGCCGACGCACGCGTGCAACCGCGCGACATCGGCTACATCAATCCGCACGCGAGCAGCACGCAACTCAACGACGCGAATGAAGTTCTGTGCATTCGCAATGTGTTCGGTGACGCGCCGCCGCCCGTGAGCGGGACGAAGCCGTTCACCGCCCATCCGCTCGGTGCGACTGCCGCGATGGAGACGGCAATCTGCGCGCTCGCGCTGCGCGACCAGTGGCTGCCGCCGACGTTGCATCACCGCACGCCGGATCCTGCGTGCGACATTGATGTGGTTCCGAACACGGCACGCGCGCATCGCTTCCGCCATGCGATGAACAATGCGTTCGGCTTCGGTGGAGCGAATTGCTCGCTGGTGCTGGGAAGCCCGTAGCCGCGCTTGTGAAAGCGCGGGGTGACTCGCTCGCGGGGAAAGTGCCCGCACTCTCACGAGTGCGGCTACGTGGAAACGTGCTCGCGCTGCGATGGGAAAATGATTCTCTTCGCCGCAACCCAACCCACTCCCCAAATGAATCCGTTCGCCCCTATTTCCCGCCGTGAATTTGCAAAACAGTCCGCGTTCGCAGCAGCCGCGGTCGCACTCGGCAGTGCACCGGCGAATGCTGCGCCGGCGAATGCCTGGAAGATCATCGCGTTCAGCAAGCCGTTCGACAAACTGAGCCCGGAGGACACGGCGGATCTCGTCGCGGATGTCGGCTGGGACGGCATCGAGTGCGCGGTGCGGGCGAAGTCCGGGCACATCGCGCCGGAGCGTGTGGAGGAGGATCTGCCGAAGATGGCGGAGGCGCTGAAGAAGCGCGGCAAGACGATCGAGCTCGTGACGACGGAAATCGTGAAGCTCGATCCGCTTGCGGAAAAAATCCTCCGCACCTGCGCGAAGCTCGGGATCAAAAAATACCGCCTCGGCTTTTCCAAGTACACGAAGGACAAGCCGGTCGCGGACACGGTGCGCGAGCAGGGCGCTGCGCTGAAGGATCTCGCGGCGTTCAACGCTGACCTCGGCGTGCAGGGCGGCTGGCAGAACCACTCGGGCGCGGACTACGTGGGCGCGCCGATCTGGGATCTGTGGACGATGATCCGCGATCTCGATCCGAAGCACATCGGGATCTGTTTTGACATCAGCCACGCGACGATCGAGGGAGGGCTGTCGTGGCCGGTGCAGGCGCGGCTGATGGAGCCGTTCTACGTGGCGGTTTTCCTGAAGGATTTTCGCTGGGAAAAGACGGAGAAGGGCTGGCAGCCGCTGTGGTGCAACTTGGGCGAGGGGGCGGTGCAGCGCGGGTTCCTGACGAACCTGAAGACGACGAAATTTGCGGGCCCGCTCAGCCAGCATCACGAATACAAGGATCTCGGCACGGGCGCGCCAATGATCGCGCATCTGAAAAAAGATCTCGCGAAGCTGCGCGAGTGGCTGGCGTAGCGCGCCGTGCCGTGCGCTCAGGCCGCCTTGAAGGAAATCGTCGCTTCGGCTCCGCCCTCCTCGGCGTTGGCGAGCGCGATCCAGCCGCCGTGGAGTTCCATGAGTTTGCGCGCGAGGGTGAGGCCGAGGCCGGTGCCGGCGCCCTGGCCGGTCGGCTTGGTGCTGAAGAATGGCTCGAACACTTTGCGCAGATTTTCCGGGCGGATGCCGCCGCCGGTGTCACGCACTTTCACGATCACGGCGGTGTCGCCCGCGCGGAAACGGAAGCCAGAGCGGTCGCCGGCGTCGAAGTTTACCCCGTCTGGTGAAAGTGTCTTGGCAGAGATGGTGACGTGCAATTCCCCGCCATCGGGCATTTCCTGAATGGCGTTGGCGATGACGCTGGAGAAGACCTCCTCGACCTTCTGGGCATCGATGCGGCACGGCGGCAGCGAGGGCGCGTAGTCGCGGATGACAGTGATCCTCGATCGCGCGATTTCCGCCTCGCGCGCGGTGAGGATTTGGTCAAGCAGCGGGGCGAGTGGGGTTTCCTTCATGGCCACTTCCTCGGCGACGGACATGTCCATGAGCGCGGTGATGATCTTGTTCGCGCGAGCGATGGATTTTTTTACCTCGTCGAAGAGCATGACGAGCGTCTCGTCATCGGGCTTCGTCGCGAGGAGGTCCACGGCCATCTCGATGATGGCGAGCGGATTTTTTACCTCGTGCGCGACGCCTGCGGCGAGGCGTCCGACGGACTGCAATTTTTCCGCCTCAATGAGCTGGTGTTGCGCGGCCTTCAGCGCCTCCTGCGCGGCGATGAGCGAATCGTTGGTATTCACGGCCGTCTCGTAGGTGGAGAGCAGCAGGTGGAGGATCTGTCGGCGGCTGGAGCGGATGATGTAGCGCTGGCCGGCGAAGTGGACAGGGATGCCGCCGGTGGCGTTCGTCGCGCCGGCGTCGCGATTGCTGAGGACGGCGTCGAGGCGTGAAAAAAGAAAGTCGTCGTCGTAGGGCTTGACGACGAAATTATCCGCGCCGCACTCGAGGCCGTGGATGATGTCCTGCGGCGCGGAGAGCGTGGTGAGCAGGAGGACGGGGATGTATGAGATTTGGGGGTCGGCCTTGATCCTGCGGCACAGTTCGTAGCCGTCCATCTCGGGCATCTGGATGTCGCTGATGACTGCGATCGGGCGCAGCGTCGCGAGGGCGTCGAGTGCGATTTTTCCATTGCGCGCGGCGGTCACGCTGTAGCCGCGTCTTTCGAGGACGGCCTGGAGGCGGATGGCCTGGGTGGGGCTGTCCTCCACGATGAGGATTTCGCCCGCGGTGGTGGTGGCGGCTGGTGTGCTCATGCAGGCAGGGCCATGGGGATTCCCGATTTGCGCAGGAGCGCGAAGAGCGCTGCGCCGATGGATTCCGGGTTCATGACGTACATTGCCGCGCCGCATTTCACCGCCTCGCCGGGCATGCCGAAGACCACGGACGATTCCTCATCCTGTGCGAAGGTAATCCCGCCGGCGTCGCGGATCAGTTTCAGTTCCGAAGCGCCGTCCCGGCCCATGCCGGTGAGCAGGACGCCGACGGCGGACGTGCCGAAGTTTGCCGCGACGGATCGGAAAAAATAGGAGACGGAGGGCCGCAGGCCGTTCTCCGGATCGGCGGAGACGCAGGTGATTCTACCGGAGGCCTCGACTTTCATCTGACGCTCGTCGGGCGCGACATAGACGCGGCCGGGGAGCAGGACCTCGCCGTCGGTCGCGACTTTCACGGGGATGCCGCTCGCGACGCCGAGCCAGTCCGCGAGGCCCTGGACGAAGCCGGCGCTGATGTGCTGGACGATGACCACGGGGACGGGCGGCGGCTTCGGCAAGTGGGAGAGAATCGTCTGGAGCACGACGGGGCCGCCGGTCGAGGCGCCGATGGCGATGAGCCGGATCGCGCGGTCCGCCTTCGCGTCCGGAAAATCCACGGGCAGCGAACGCTGCGCTGCCTTCGGCCAGCGGCGGACGACGCGCACCTCGGCCATCGCTTTCACGGTTTCGATCAGTTTTTTCGAGCGGGCCGCGTAGGTCGGGTGGTGGACGCCGGGCGGCTTCTCCACGGCGGCGAGCGCGCCGGCCTCCATCGCGCGGAGCGTGTGCGCGACGTCGCTTGGATTGTAAACGGAACTGACGATAATGATCGGCACCGGATGGGTCTCCATGAGCCGCCGCGTGGTCTCAAAGCCGTCCATCTTCGGCATGACGATGTCCATCGTCACCACCTGCGGCTTTTTTTCGGAGATGAGTGCGATGGCCTCCTCGCCGCTGCGGGCGCACGCGACGACGCGGAGCGCGGGATCCGAGGAGAGAATGTAAACGAGCAACTCCCTCGCGACGGTCGAGTCCTCGACGACGACCACATCAATTTTCCCGTCCGTGCTCATGCGATCAGTTTCCTCATGATGTCGATCAGGTTGTTCTGGTCAAACGTGCTTTTCACGATGTAGGCGTTGGCGCCGGCCTCGATGCCGCGGTCGCGATCCGCGGCGGAGCCGAGCGCGGTCACGATGACGACGGGGAGTTCGCCGAATCTTCTGTCTGCCCGGATTTTTGCAGTGAGTTCAAAGCCGCCCATGCGGGGCATTTCACCATCCGTGACGAGAATGTCGAACTTTCCCCGCTGGAGCGCGCCGAATGCCTCCACGCCGTCCACCGCCGTCGTGACGAGGTAGCCTGCGGCCTCGAGGATGTTCTTTAGCAGCATGCGCGAGGTGACGGAGTCGTCCGCGACGAGCACAGTGCGCTTGGGGGCCTTCTCCTTTTCCGCGCCGGCTGTGGCATACGCGCCGAGGCCCGCGCCGCTGATTTTCGCGGCGGATTTCAAAAGGTCCGCGCTGTTCAGGACGAGGACGGGAGTCCCTGCGCCGAGCACCGCGGCGCTGGCGACATTGCGGACGCGCACGAGCGGGCGGGTGAGCGGCTTCACGAGTAACTCCTGCTCCGTGAGCACTTCGTCCACGATGAAGGCGACGCGCTTTTCCGCCACGCCGAGGACGACGATTTCGACGACCGCGGATTCCTGCTGTGCGGAGGTGGGCGGCAATTCGAGGACGTCCGAGAGCAGGACGAGCGAGATCACGCGGTCATTCAGGATCAGCGTCGGGCGGTTTTCCACGGTGCGGATCGCGTCGCGCTTCACGCGGGCGATCTGTTCGATGCCGGAGGTCGGGATCACAAAGGTCTGCGCAGCCGCGGTGACGACGAGCCCCTTGAATGTCGCGAGCGTCACCGGCAGCAGGATGTGGAATGTGGTCCCTGCGCCCGGCTGGGATTCGATGGCGATGTGGCCGCCGAGCCGCTCGACCTTTTCGCGGACGATGGCCATGCCGAGGCCGCGACCGGAGATTTCCGTGATGATGGCGCTCGTCGTCACGCCGGACTGGAAGATGAGCTGGAGCGCCTCCTCATTGCCCATGGCGGCGGCATCCTCCACGGAAATCGCGCCCTGGCGGATTGCCGCGGCCTTCACCTTTTCGACGCTGATGCCCGCGCCGTTGTCCGAGACATCGATCGCGATCCGGTTCCCCTCACGCCGCGAGACTGCGATGGTCAGCGTGCCGCCGCGCGACTTCCCACGGGCGGTGCGCGCGTCCGGCTTCTCGATGCCGTGGTCAATGGCATTCCGCACGAGGTGGATGAGCGCGTCCTTCATCTCGTCGAGGATGCGCTTGTCGATCTGGACCTCGCGTCCCTCGATCACGAGCGCGATTTCCTTGCCCTGCTCGCGTGCGAGATCGCGGATCTGCTTTGGAAAAATATCGAGCAGGATCGTGAACGGGAGGAGGAGCAGCTCCTTCGCATCCGCGAGCAGGTCGTCCACGGCCGTGCTGACACCGCGCTCGTCCGCCTCGATGGCTTTCGTGAGGGCCGTCAGCCTGTCCTCGACGCCCTGCATGAAGTCGCGGTTCCAGTCGATGAATGCCGTGAGCAGCTCTGCGCTTCCACTCGTGTGCCCGTCCTTTCCGCCGGCCTCGTCGCGCGTCCTGCCCCATTCCGCGCGCCATGTGTCCACAAGCATGCCGACGGTGCGCAATTCCACCGCGTAGCGCCGCGTGGCGAGCTTCACGCCGATCATCCCCTCGGCCTTTCGCAGCAGCGAATTCATCTTCGCGACGGGAACGCGCACGGTTTCGGCGATGGTGGCCCTTTCCGCCTCCGCGTGCTCGTGCGGTGGCGGAGCAGGTGCGGAGGGCGGCGTCGCTGGCGTCGCTGGCGGAACGGCGGTGTGCGGCGCGTGGCCGGATTCGATGGCACGCAGCCTCGCGATGATCTCGCGCGCCGCCTGCCTGCCTGCGGGGGATTTGGAAAATGCCGCGTCGGCGAGCTGGCTGCCGACCACGTCAATGGCGGCGCTCAGCACATCGCAATCGTCCGCGGAGACCGGCTCCGGCTGGCGTTTCCACATGGCGAACACGCCTTCGAGCACCTGGCAGACGGACTCGACATCGGGGCGGTTCACGGCGTGTGCAGCGCCCTTGAGGCTGTGTGCCGCGCGGAATGTGGATTCGATCAGTTCTTTCAGCCGACCGCCGGCGGGAGTTTTTTCCAGTTCGATGACACCTTTCGTGATCGTCTCGACGTGCTCGCCCGCCTCGATGGTAAATGCCTCGAGGAGTTTTTTGGCAAATTCGTCGGCGTCCATGAGAGTGGCTGGCGGTCAGACTTTGAAGGCCCTCACGAGTTCGCCCAGCTTCGTGCCGAGCACGAAGAGGCGTTGCGCCTCGGACTCCGCCTGCTTCGCGGCTGCGGCGGTCTTCGTGCAGGCGGCCTGGATGTTCTCCATCGCGAACGAGACCTGATCGACACCGACGGACTGCTGGTGGCTCGCCACCGCGATCTGCGCGGAGGAGTGGGCGGATTCGGTGACGCTCTCGGAGAGCGCCGCGATGGAATTTCCCGCCGCTGCGGACTGCCGGAGACCGGCGTCCACGGCCTTGCTGCCGTCCTCGGTCGTGAGCACTGCAGTGCTCGTCGCTTTTTCGATTTCGTGCAAAATCGCGCGCACGCGATCCGTGGCCTGGCGCGACTGCTCGGCGAGATTTTTCACCTCCTGCGCGACGACGGCAAAGCCCTTCCCCTCCTCGCCAGCCTTCGCCGCCTCCATCGAGGCATTGATGGCGAGCATCTTCGACTGGCCCGCGAGATCGTCCACGGTGGCGATGATCTCGCCGATGGTCTGGCCCTGCGCGTTCAGGCGCAGGATGCTCGTCGCGATCGAGTCCATGTGCTCGCGGATGCGCTTCATCCCGGTGGCGACCTCGGCCACCGATGCGCGCCCATGGTGCGAGACGTCGGCGACTTTCTGCGCCTGCTCGGAGACATGCAGGGCGATGTCGCTCGAGTTCGCGGAAGACTGCCGGATCTCGGCGACGGTCGCGGTGGTCTCCGTGACTGCGCCGATGGTCTGCGAGGCGCCCGAGGCGATCTCGCGCGTGGCGGCGGAGATGCCGGAGGTGGACGAGGCGAGCACGTTGGCGGCATTCAGCATCTCGCCGATCACCTTGCGGAGATTTTCCGTCATGGCTGCAAATGCGGTACCGAGAACGTCGTGCTCCGACTGCGGCTGGATGCGCACGCTGAGGTCGCCCGCGGCGATCTCCCGCGCCTGGCCGGCGAGGATGTTCAGCGAGCGGCACATCCGCTGGAAGGTCTGCATGAGCGTGCCGATCTCGTCGGTGCGGTCCATATCCTCGAGTTCGATCCGGATGTCGCCCTCGGCGATCCGGCCGGCGGCCGTGGTCAGCTCGCCCATCGGCTTGGCGATGTTCTGCGTGAGCAGCCAGCCGACGAATGCGAGCAGCGCCGCCGCCGCGATGCTGCCGAAGATGATCACGTTCTTCGTCCACGCGAATTCGGAGGCGGCGGCCGCCTGCCATCGCTTGATGAGGTCGTTTTCGGCGCTCTCCATTTCCGCCACGCGCTTGCGTAGATCATCCATGAGCTGCCTGGCGCTTCCGATCAGCACCACTTTTTGCGCGGCCTCGAAGCCGTCCGATCTCCGGGCATCAATGATCGTCTTGGAAATCACCCGATCCTCGTCGAGCAGGGGCCCGATGGCGCTGAGGCGGCGCTTTTGCTCCGCGTCCGTGATGAGCGATCGGAGCGTGGCCATGAGACCGTCGATCCGCGGCAGGGCGGCGTCATGCGGCTCCAGGTAGGCTTCCTCGCCGGTGATCACAAAGCCGCGCCGTCCGCTCTCGATGTCCTTGAATGTCGAGATCGCGGTCTCCAGGCGCCGCGCGATATCCTCGGCATGTGAGACCTTTGCCGCCGTGGCCACGAGCTGCCGCATGGACCGGTAGGAGGTGATGCCGCTGATCGCGATGGCCCCGATCGCCAGGAGGAAGGCCGCGCCGATTTTTTTTCCAAAGGTGATTTTCACAGTGTGCTCCTGAAGGTTCTGCCGGTCATGTGTCGTCGCGATCCTCGACGATGATGCGAGGATGGGAGAGAATCTTCGCCGCGTCGAGCACGGCGAGGCGGTCGCCCGTGATGCCGCGGAGGTAGTCGGCGCGCACATCGGTGTGCGTGGGCAGTGCGGGCTGGAGGCTGCCGGGCAGGATGGTGAGCGAGCGCTCGACCGAGTCCACGAGGATGCCGAGGCGCGTCCTGCTGTCCTCGATGATGATGATCTGATTGAGCTGCGTGATGCCCGCGGAGGGCAGGCCGAAAAATTTCCGCAGATCGATCACGGCGAGGATTTCGCCGCGCAGGTTCACGATGCCGGTGAGGAAATCCGGCGTGCAGGGGACCGGAGTGAGCTCGCGCAGCGCGCAGACCTCGCACACCTGCGCCAGCTCGAAGGCGTACCGCTCGCCGGAGAGTTCAAATTCGACCACCTCGAGCGTGTCCGCGGCCGTCTTGTCCGCGGGCTCGCGCGCGAGTTCGAGGGCGCGGGCCTTCAGTATCTCGCGCTCGGTTACGGGGTCTGTCATGTGTTGGGTGTCGGTGTCCACGGCTCAGCGGTTGATGGTGATTCCGGTTCCGGTGCTTGGAAAGGCTGGTGTCATACGGGGACGTCCTCGATGGATTCCACCATCGCGAGCAGGCGGCCCGCGGTGACGCCGTCGGATTCCGGCAGCTCCGCATCCGGCGCGCAGCGCTGGAGGAGTTCGCGCGCGTTCTCGAAGCTCCGCGCCGCATCCGTGGCGCGGCCCTGCTGGCGCAGCAGATTTCCGAGCGAGAAATGTGCGACGATGAAATCCGGATCGAGGAAAAGTGCGCGGCGGAGCGCCACGCGCGCCTCGGCGAGCGCGCCCCTTTCCTGGAGGATCACGCCGCGCAGATAGTGCCCCGCTGCGAGCAGCCGGTGCGCGGAGATCGCCCTCTCGCACTCGGCCAGCGCCTCGTCGAGCCGGCCCTCATTCGCCAGCCTCCGCGCGAGGCCGATATCCGCGGACGACGCGATTTTTTCCTCCGCCTTCGACCCGGGCGCGACGGTCGCGCGCTTCGGCGCGGGGATGCGTGCCGGCGCGATCTCTGGCGGCCGCAGTGGCGCGGGCGGGTGTGCCGGCGGCGTCCCGTGTTTGCGAAATACGAGCACTCCGGGTTCGCGAACCATTTCAAATTGCGGGAAGACATCCATCGAGACCTCCGCGGGGCTCGGGAAAAGCCAGCCGCCATCCATGAGCGAAGCGTGCAGTTTCGCGGCGACCTTTCTGGCGTGCGCGCGCGAGAAATACATCAGCACATTGCGGCAGAAGATCACGTCCATCGCGTTCGTGTTGGTGATCAGCGAGGGGTACACGTCCTCGGCGAGATTCAGCGCGGCGAAGGTGACCATGCGCCGGAGCTGGAGGGAAATCTCGCTCGTGTCATCCTGCATCCGGTGAAAGTACCGCGCGCGGGCCGGTTCCGAGGCGCCGCGGAACGACCACGCGCCGTAGCGCCCTTCCGCGGCTTTTTTCAGGAAGCGCGGGTTCACGTCCGTCGCGAGGATCGTGATGCGCCAGTCCGCGATGTCCGGCAGCAGGCGGGCCAGCGTCATCGCGATCGAATAGGGCTCCTCGCCCGTGCAGCAGCCGGCGCTCCAGATCCGGATGTGCCTTCCGGTGTCGCGACGCGCGCGGATGAGTTCCGGCAGCACATGCGTCGCGAGGAAATCGAACATCGCAGGATCGCGGAAAAAATAGGTTTCCCCAATCGTGAGATGCGCCGCGAGAGTCTCGAGTTGCTGCTTCGTGAGGCGCGTGGAGACGAGCCATTCGGCGCACTCCGCCGGATCCTCAAATCCCAGCTCCTGGGTCGCCGCGCGGATTCCGCGTTCGAGATCCATCCATCGCGACCTTGGAAAATGAAGCCCAAGTTCCGCATCGAGGCAGAGGCTCAACTGCTGCATCAGGTTCCCGGGGATTGTCGCGATCATGGCTCAGTCTCCATGGCTTTTTCCAGCGCGAGCAGCTCATCCGGCGAGAGGGATTTCCCGAGGTCGTGGATCATGATCAGCTCGCCGTTGATCTTCACCCAGCCCTCGACCGTCGTCAGTCCCGGAAGGACAGCCTCGGTCAGGATGATCGCCGCCTTCGCCGCCTGCACGACATCCCTGACAAAGTCCACGATCAGGGCCACGCGCCGGCCAGCGCAGCGCGCGATGATGAAATGAAAACTGCTGCGGACATCGCGCAGCGGAAGCCCGAGACGGACACGAAGATCGAAAGCCGGGACGGCCTCGCCCGCCACGCGGATGACGCCCCGCCCGCCCGCCGGGAGATTGGGCAGCGGGGTGATTTCAACGGCCCGCACCACGCGCTCCACCTTCATCGCATCGAGCGCAAAGACGAAGTCGTCCAGCTTGAAGAGGATCAATGTGCCCGGTTCCTGATCAGTGGCGATCATGGTTTCGGTGATCCTGTTTCTGCGAGCGATGCACCATCGCCTGTCGCGTGGCCGTTTTCGCCGTCGGCGCTCAAGCGCCTGAGCTGGCCGCCGAGGCTCTCGAGCTGGCGTGCGGCGTGCGCAGTTCCCTGGATCGCGAGGAGGGCGTCCTTCGCGACGAGATCGATGTTTCTCATTGCTTCGCCGATCTGCGTCATGCCGACGGCTTCCTGCTCGGCGGCGACGGACGTTTGCACTGAGGTCTCCGCCACCTCTGCGAGCGCGACGGTCAGTTCATTGATGGCCTTGCTGCTCTGATCGCCCTCGCGGATGGCATCGGATACGCCCTTGATGACTTCCTCCATCGAGAGCACTGCAGCGCCGCTCGCCGTCAGAATTTGACCGAGGATTTGCCGGACTTGTGCAGTCCCCTCGCGGGACTGCTCGGCCATGGCCCGGATCTCCCTCGCGATGACGGTGAATTCCTTGCCGGCCTCCCTGGCCTTGGCCGCTTCGATCGCAGCGTTCACCGCGAGCACATGCGACTGCTGTGCGATGTCGTCCACGGTGGCAATGATTCCGGAGATGGCCTTGGTCTGCTTGATGAGCTCCATCATGTTTCTCGAAGTCACCTCGACGCGCTGCCGCACGTCATTCAATGCAGTGACCGAGTCGTCCGCCGCCTTGCGCCCGGCATTGCCGATCTCGACGGTGTGCAGGACCGTCTGGCCGACACTCTTCGCACGCGTGGCGGCGTGCCGCGCGGTTCCCGTGACCTCCTCGACCGTGGTCACCACTCTGGTGACGGCATCCACCTGTTTCCCGGCACCGTGGGCCTGCTCCTTCGTGCTCGCCATCAACTGCGCACTCGTGCTGGCGAGTTGCCCCACCGCCGCGCGGGTGCTGTTGAGGATTTCGTCCATGCGCGCGTGCGCTTGGACTTCATTTTGCAGAGTGGTGCGCAGCGTGGAAACCATGCGCCAGAATCCGCGGGCCAGCTGGCCAAATTCATCGCGGGTGGCCGAAAACGGGGCGAGCGCCTTTTCGGCCTCGGGGTCATCCACCCTTTCGGCGATCCGCGAGGCGGTGGCGGTGAGAACCCGGACAGGCCCGGTGATCGAACGCACGATGAACCCGGCGATGCTGCCGACAAGCAGCGCGGTCAGGACCGTCACGAGGATCGATGTCCGGACGACCCATGTGAACCGCGAATCCGCCTCGCGATAGACCGCCTGCGCAGTGCTGACCTTGAAATTCTGCCAGCGTTCGAGTTCGGCATTGACGTTCTCGAACTGCCGTGCTCCGACGCCGTTAGCGTTGATGAATGCCTCTTCCCGGTAACCATTCAGTGCGCGGTCCACGGTAAATTCCTTGAGCTTTTTGTAGTCCGCCCACACCGTCCGCAACTTTTCGAAAGCCGCGCGTTCCGCGGCGTCCATGCGATCCGTCGGCCATCCCTTGATGGCTGTGTCGAGATGGCGGCTCGTCTGCTCCTGCATTAAATTCAACTTTTCCCGGGTCGCGCGATCCGGAGCCATGACGATCGAGAGAACCAGCTCGCGCGCGCGATGAAGTGGGTCGCTGATCTCACTGGCGGTCCGCTGAAAATCCTGCGCGGTGGTGTTCACTTCGCTCACCCCGCGAAACGTCGATCGGACGTTGTAGATCCCGTAAAGACCGAGGAAGACAAAAGTCAGGATGGCGATGGCGACCAGGCAGAAAAGCTTGAAAGTGATGCTCCAGTTTCTCATCGGCGAAAGGGGTCAGGGGCATGCGTGATCATGCGGGTGTCAGCGAAGCCTTGTGATCTGGACGGGCTGCTTCAGCGATTCGGGATACGGCCCCTTCCGCACGGACCAGTGCTGGTCCGTGATCTGGATTTTCCAAAGGGGCATGCACGCCATTTTGTAAGGCGTAAAGACGACCTCCTTGTTCACTGCAAAGACGTTGTTCGGCGTGGGCACCGCGAGCAGGTAGCCATTCTCAAACGCCCGCCGCATGATCTTCTCGCAGACGGGGACGAACTCCGGTTCCACCACCGCGGTGCGGAAAAGCTCCTCGATGAAACCGTCCATGATCGGATCCGGAGCCAGCGTGCTCCACACATTGTGCGTGCGATAGACGAAAAAGGCCGTGAATGGGTGGTTGAAGTACCAGTCGTCATTGCCCCAGACGAGGAGATCCCATGGCGTCTTGTTCTTGCGTTCGTTCGTGGTGAGCAGCGTGCCGAAAATTTCCGCTTCACTTGGCGGGACATCAATCTTCAGCGTCACGCCGACTTTTTGCAGTTGCGACTCGAGCCCGCGCCAGAGCGGGAGATACCGATCCTGTGTGAAAACCCGCAGCTCCAGCCCGTCGAGGATTTTCTTCAGCCGCTCCCGCGTCTCCGGCGCGTTGGGATCCTCGGTTTCCGAATACGGCCGGAGTTTCTGCGAGACTTCGCGCACGCCGGGGAAGTTCGGCGACGCGCCGACCGCCGAGAGGTTCGCTTCGCCCTCATAGACAAAGTGGAGGAGGTTTGCCTGGTTAATCGCCTGGTTCAGTGCCACGCGGACATCCTTTTCCAGCAGGCGCGGATTTCCATTCCGCATGTTGATGTGAATGGTCGTGTTGTTCGTGGACGGCGAGGTCAGCAGCTTCGCATACGGGGAGAGGATGGTCGCGACTTTGTCCTCCGGCGGCAGGGTGGTGATGTCCAGCGCGCCCTCCTCGTTCAGCGCCATGTCCCGGACCTTCGCGGTGTCGATTTCGGTGAAGATGGTAATTTTCTCCACCTTCGGGTACTGCTTGTCCCAGTAAAGCGGGTTGGCCTCGAGGACGATCTCCTTCGAGTGACGGTCGCCCTCGACATAGCCTTCCTTGAGCATAAACGGGCCGAGCCCGTACGGTCCCGGTTCCGCGAGATTCGGACAGGTGGCTTTGCCATTCCACCCGAATTTCTCAAGGTATGGCTTCGTGTAGAAGTGCGTCCAGAAGACGTCATTCATGAAGCTCCCATATTTTTCCGTGAGGTGAAAACGGACCGTGTCGTCATCCATCTTCTCGGCGTGATCGAAGACTTCGTGGATCTTGCTGTAGAGCGTCGGCTTCTTTTTGAAATACTCCATGTTCAGCACGACAGCGTCGGCATTGAACGGACTGCCATCCTGAAACTGCACGCCTTTGCGCAGCGTGAATTCGTAGGTCTTCTCGTCGATCTGACGATGCGCCGTCGCCATGTCGTATTCCCAGCCCTGCGCATTGTCCGAGGGCCGGATGAGTCCCGCGCTGATCGAATGCGACGTGTACAAATACGGAAGGCTCGGGATGAAGACCTTCACGTGAGACCCTTTTACACGCGCTGGCAGCACGCGTTCCGCCGCATGGTCCTCCCGCAAGGCGAGCGGCTCCGTCGCGCGCGCAAGGCACGCGGTCAGCACGCACAACCCCGCGATGCGGCAGAGGATTCGGATGGGGGAATCTAAGTTCATGACAGCGCCTCGATCACTCCGTCGGCCAAACTTGCCCAGGCAGGTCTGGCAAACATTCGCGAGCGTCGTTTTGCCGGGTTAGTATTGATCACAGATTATGGGGACAGAATTTCACAGCAAGCATAATGCATGGCGAGAGTGACGCAGCCGCTCCAGTCCGCTTCCGGCAATGCAGGACTTTTTGAGTGCATCCCTTTGCTGTCGCGCGCAGCCACACGGGCATGCCTTTCCCCCGCCTCGCGCTTGTGCTCGCCCTCGCCCCAAATCTGCACTTTCACAGTTTCCGCAACGGACGATTCCTCCGCCTCGACGAGACCCGCGTCATTCGCCGATGCCGGATCGCTCAGCGAATATTTTTCGCTCCACTAATGCATCAGGTTCTCGGGGATCTTCGCGATCATGGCTCAGGCCTCCACCGCTTTTTCCAGCGCGAGCAGCTCGTCCAGCGAGAGAAATTTCCCGAGGTCGTGGATCAGGACCAGTTCACCGTTGATCTTCACCCATCCCTCGACTGACTCCAGCCCGGGCAGCACCGTGGCGGCGGGTATGATCGCCGCCGACACAGCGGGCGTGACATCCGTGACATCGTCCACGATCATTGCGGCCAGCCGCTCGCCGCAGTGCGCGATGATGAAGTGATCGCTGCTGCGGACTTCTCGCACTGGCAGGCTAAGCCGCGCTCGCAGGTCAAATACCGGGACGACCTCGCCGCCGACGCCGACCACCCCGCGCACGCCCAACGGGAGATCCGGCAGCGGCGTGATCTCCGTGGCACGCGCCACACGCACGACCTTTGTCGCATCCAGCGCAAAGTGGAATCTGTCGAGAGCAAAGAGGATCAGGGTCTCGGTCATAGCATCTGGGGTTCCTCGGGAGGGTGGATACTCCACATCGCCTGCGTTCCCGGCAAGGCAATACGCAACGGCGCGCCGCTTCGTGCTGAAATTTCCGCACGATTTGGATCGACAGAAATCTTTCGCCGCTCAGTCTCACGCGAACGTCAAATATTCGCCCCTCTATGAATATAATCGGTTCCCCACATCAGTTGGATCCGCGGCAAACGGCGGATCGCCACAGTCGGCCAATCCTCGCAGGGAGCATCGCCATCTGCGCCGCCATTCTCATTCCTCTCCCGGCCATCGCCGCCGATTCCGCGCCAGCCTCGACGATCGAAGAACTGATGAACACGCGCGTGACGACGGTGTCGCGCGAGGAGAGCAGCGTCGGGCAGTCGGCGGCCGCGATCTTCGTGGTGACCCCAGAGATGATCCGGCGCTCCGGCGCGACGAGCATCCCCGAGTTGCTCCGCATGGTCCCGGGAGTGTCGGTGGGGCATATTGATTCGAGCAAATGGGGAGTCGCCGTGCGCGGGTTCAATGACCGCTTTGCCAACAAGCTGCTCGTGCAGGTGGATGGCCGCACGGTCTATACTCCGGTGAATGGCGGCGTCTATTGGGACACCGTGGACTATCCCTTTGACGACATCGAGCGCATCGAGGTCATCCGCGGCCCCGGCGGCACCGTGTGGGGGGCGAATGCGGTGAACGGGATCATCAACATCATCACCAAGCCGGCCAAGGACACCCAGGGCGGATCCCTGACCATCGGCGGCGGCACCGAGGATCGCGCATTCACCAGCTTCCGCTATGGCGGCACGCTCGGGAGTAACTTTCATTACCGTGTGTATGGAAAATGGAACGAGCACGACCGGGGCTTCAACACTCAGGGCAATGCCCAGGATGACTGGCGCTACGGGCGCGGCGGTTTCCGCATAGACGGGAAGCCGGACCCCGATGACACCATCACCCTGCAGGGGGACTACTATCACGGCATGTTAGGCAGGCGTGATTTTCGCGCCTCGCCGCAGAGCCCACCCACATTTGTCCGCACCAATACCGAGGACGAGGAGCCCTCCGGCGGGAATATCCTGTTCCGCTGGACTCATGAGCTGGGCAAAGATTCAAACTGGGCGCTCCAGGCATACTATGATTACAGCAGGCGGCGCGGGACGGCGGGCACCCTTGACTTCGCAGTCAACACCTTTGATGTGGATTTCCAGCACCAGTTCCCGCTTGGCCAGCGGCAGAAGGTGGTCTGGGGCCTTGGCTATCGCATGACGGCGACGAAGTTCACGGGAACGGGGGCAGGCTTTGACAACGGATTTGCCATCGGATCCTCGCCCTACATGGAGAGGAACCTCGTGAGCGCCTTCGTGCAGGATGAAATCCAGATTGCCAAGGACAAGCTATCCCTGACCTTGGGATCCAAGTTTGAGCATAACGAATACACGGGCTTCGAATACCAGCCCTCGGGGCGCCTGCTCTGGACCCCGACCAAGCGGCAGACCGCGTGGGCCTCCATCTCGCGCGCCGTGCGGACGCCTTCTCTGGTCGAGAACGATCTCGTGGTATCCACCCTGCCGACATTCTCTGCGAGTGGCCGCGCGATTTTTCCGCGCATCATGCCCAATCAGGCGCTGCTCGCCGAGGCGGTGATCGCCTATGAACTGGGCTATCGCGCCCAAGTCGCCGACCGGCTGTCATTCGATACCGCGCTCTTCTATAATCGCTACAACCGCCTCATGGTCACGCAGACTGGGAAGGCGTTCACGGATCCGGCGAACGGGGTTTTTACGCTACCGATTGGCCGGAATAACCGTGAGAAGGCGGACGTGTTCGGCGCGGAAATCTCGGCGACATGGAAGATAGCCGACTGGTGGCGCATCCAAGGGCAGTATAGTTGGCTGAAGATGAACCTCCACCCGAGCCTGTCCGCCGAGAGGCAAAGCCCGCAGAACCAGGTTTACGTCCGCTCATCGTGGGATCTGCCCGGCAAGCTGCAGCTCGACCTTACCGGACGCTATGTGGACCAACTTGGCGGATTCACGCCGGGCATCAAGAGCTACCTGACGATGGATGCGCGCCTCGCATGGCGGCCAAATGACCGCTTCGAGATCGCGGTCGTCGGCCAGAATTTGTTGGACAGCCTGCATCCCGAACTCGGAACCAGTCCCCTGGTGAGAAGCCCGCTGGTCGAGGTCGAGCGCAGCGTCTATGGGCAGGTGACCTATAAATTTTGAATGCCACGCAACTGCCGTCATCTCAAAAATATCTGAAAATAATGTTTCGCCAAGTGCAGGGGAAAATGCAATCAAAAAAGTAAGGACGTCCATTTCACACAAATGACTATGAAAGCTACCCACCTGAAATTGAATCCCTGGAAGTTGACCGGTCAGCACGCCGCAGGGCCGGCATTGGCCGGCAGCATCGCCGGGCTGTGCATCGCTTTCTTTCCAGCCCTGTGTCCCGCCGCAGAGCAGAAGCCGGCATCGCAACCGCCGCCGAAGCCCTCGACGGAGGATTCCAGAAACCTAAGTCTCGAAGACCTCATGAACGTGAAGGTCGCGCGGGTGACGACGGCCTCAAAATTGGACGAAAAGGCGACGTCGGCTCCGGGGATGGCGATCGTCATTGACAAGAATGACATCCCACTGCGCGGGTATTCGACCCTCAAGGACGTGCTGCGCGACCTGCCGGGAATGGAGACCATCGAGTTCTCTAACCCTGAGTTTGGCACGCAAGTGCCCGTACGTGGAATCGTCGGTAACAACAAGATCGTGGTGTTAGTCAACGGCATGAGGGTGAATCCGCCGGGCGGGGAAAACTTCCCCGTCCGCACGGATTTCGGCGTGCGCAACGCCGAGCAAATCGAGGTCGTGTATGGCCCAGGTTCGACGCTTTACGGCCGGGATGCGGCGAGTGCGGTGATCAACATCAAGACCAAGCAGCCGTTGACTGGCACGCACGCTGATGCCGGCCTCGGCTGGGGGTTGCACAATGAACGCGAGGCATACGGTTCGTTCGAGTCGGTCCTGAACACGCCGGTTCCCATTCGTCTCAGCGGTTATGTGCAATATCATGACTCTGAACTGACCCGGCTGGACAAGAAATATCCGGCGTGGTGGCGCGATTATCAGACCATCGCGGCACCAAAAGGGAGTGGCACCGTGCCATACCGGCAGGATTATGGGTTGAATGCTTTCGTGCGACTGGAAGTCAGCGACTTCACGTTGCAAGCATGGTATCGGGGTGCGCGCCGCAACAGTGCCGAAGGGTACGGCCCGATTCTCGCATATTTGCCCGAAGCTATTTGGGAAGATCGGCAAGCCGTCGTGGAGGCGAAATATTCCACAAAACTCTCCGACAAGGTGCGCTTCGATTCAGCGGTCACATTCAACTGGTACGAGGTGGATCCAAGTACGCGCTTTGTCTTTCCGGCTAATAACACCCAATGGTTCTTTAACGATTTCAAGTATAGCGTTGGCTATTCCGTTTCGATTGAGGAATCGTTGCGTGTGGACGTGACTAAGAACATCTCACTTCTCGCGGGGGTTAATTACGCCTATTACGACATCGTTCCCAAGTCCACCGTGCCGGGCGGTGCAAACGCCAGCGACAGCATTGCCCAAATCCAGCGGCAGGGTGGCAATTTCACCTATTACACGACCCCGAACGATCCTTCCTCGATCCATCTGATTCCACGCGTAACCCATTCGACCTATGATGTGTACGGTGCTTATGTGGAAGCAGGGTGGCAGGCGACCCCGAAGCTGAAGCTGCTCCTGGGCGGGCGCATGGACAAAGATTCGCGGATACATCAACCATCCTACACGCCGCGGGGAGCCGTGATCTGGAATGTGACCGACGAGTTCACTGCGAAATATTCCTACACCACCGCGTACCTCTCGCCCGCGCCGTATTTTGGTTTTGCCACGTATGACAGCGGCACGCAGCTCGCGACCTCCAATACCGGCCTGCAACCGGAAAACACGGTGGTTCACGAGCTGGATTTCAATTACACGAAGAAGGATGTCCAACTCGGCCTCGCCCTGTATCACGGAGAACAACAAAACCTGATCATTATTTCTGACCGCGCAGCGTCCCAAAATATCATCCAAAACCCTGTCTTTGTCGATCTGGCGGGCACTATGCCGAGAAAATTGGCGCACACTGCCAACGGCGGCAGCAGTGTGACCAATGGCCTCGATTTTTATGGCCGGTTGCGCTGGGGCAATGTGACACCGTGGTTTTCCTATTCGTATGTGGACTATCATTCGGCGAGCAATGGTATGGACAACGGACTGCTCGGCATTTCCCATCACAATGGCCGGGTCGGCCTCACATGGGCGGCGACTCCGAGGCTGTTCATCACCCCGAGCCTCGTCATCCGGTCCACTCCCGACAATGTGGCGCCCGGCAATCTTGCGCGCGAGTTGCGGACTCCGTATGAGGTTAATCTCAACGTGCTCTGGCAGGCGACGGATAAGATGGAATTCTATGCCAACATCCGTAACCTGACCGATAATCACTATGCGCTGGGCGGTACTGTTGGCCAGGCCATCCCGCAGGAAAGCATCAATGGCATGCTGGGATTCAGGATTAAGTTTTGAACAAAGAAATCCCAGCCACGAGGATGAAGCAACTCATGCAAATTTCACGGTTCCAGCCCTGTCCGGGACTGGCTGCGCTGCGCAGCCGTTCCGATGCGGGCAACTCCGTGTTTGGATGCGATCGAAGACGCTGCTAATAACCCATGATCCCTACCCATAGATCCCGCGGACGATGCGATGGTGTGTCCCGCATGTTGCTGCGTTTGCTAATCATCGTCGCACTCTGGTGCCTTGCCGGCCCGGTCGGGAGACTTCACGCAGAGAAGACGATGGAGGAATATGAAGCGAAAGCCAAATTCATCGCCAACTTTGTGCAGTTTGTAAAATGGCCGGGAGCCACCACTAAGATGGTGGGAATCCTGGGTGACGATCCTTTTGGTGAAAAATTGGAGAAAGCCTTTGGCGGAAGGTGGACCGTGAAACGATCCCGCAGGCCTGAGGATCTGAAAAATTGCCAGATCGTTTTTGTGGCGAAATCGGAGCGCGGAGCTCTTTCGGCCCTGGCTGACAGCCATGCGCTGACGGTCGGGGACGGGGCCGGTTTTGCGAAGCAAGGGGGCATGATCGGCTTTGTCTTCGAAGGGGAAAACGTGCGCTTTGAAATCAATTTGGGAGTGGCGAAACGCGCGCAATTGGTCATCGATGCGAACCTCCTGAAACTTGCGAGATTGGTGATCAACTGATAGCGAGAATGGAATGAGAGCATTTCGCGACCTGCCCATCAAACGGAAGATGACTATTGCGGTGCTGGGCACGACCGGCATTGCACTCGTGCTCGCATGTGTCGCCTTCATCGTCTATGAGCGGCACAGCTTCCGTGTGGCGATGGTGCGAAATCTGACGGTGCTCGCCGATGTCCTGGCGCGGAATTCCACGGCGGCACTTTCTTTCACGAACAAGGATGGTGCTGAAGGGACACTCCAGGCGCTGAGGGTGGAGTCATCCGTGGCGGGTGCCTGCCTGTATG
The DNA here is from genome assembly GCA_025355595.1 of Spartobacteria bacterium. GTDB lineage: Bacteria > Verrucomicrobiota > Verrucomicrobiia > Chthoniobacterales > Chthoniobacteraceae > SXWH01. The sequence goes on along the minus strand of JANXZI010000015.1, from coordinate 2,346 downwards.
ACTCGGATGGCGAGGAGTTTGCGAGCTACGTGCGGGCGGGGGCGCAGCGAAGCTTTCCGGCGACGCCGCCCGCCGATGGAGCGGGCTTCGAGGCGGACAGTGTGGTCGTGGTGCGCGCAGTGATCCTCGGTGACGAGCGGATCGGCACGATCTACGTCCGTGCCAGCCTGGAGGACCTCGTCGCGCAGCTTCGCCGCTATGTCGAGATATCCGGCCTCGTCCTCGCGGGGTCATTCATTCTTGCGCTCGCATTTTCCACCGCGCTGCAACGGCTCATCCTGAGGCCGATCCTCTCGCTCACGGACACGGCAAAGCGCATCGCGCAGACGCGCGAATATTCCGCCCGTGCGGTGAAGCTGAGCGGCGATGAACTGGGAATGCTGACCGATGCCTTTAACCAGATGCTCGGCGACATCGAGGAGCGCACGGGGGCTCTCCAGAATGCGAACGAATCGCTTCGCGAGCAGGCGCGTGAGATGCGCGGCGCGGCGGAGGTGCTGGCCTCCTCCGCGAGCCAGATCATGGCCTCCACCGCGCAGCTCGCACTGAGCGCCACGGAGACGGCGACCTCGATCACCCAGACGACTGCGACCGTGGAGGAGGTGAAGCAGACCTCGCAAGTGTCCAGCGACAAGGCGAAGGCCGTCTCCGAGGAGGCGCAGAAGGCGGCGGAAGTGGCGAAGGTCGGCAAGCGTTCGGTGGATGAGACGATCGAGGGGATGAAGTCCATCCGGCAGCAGATCGACGTGGTCGCCGAGAGCATCCTCAGCCTCAGCGCGCAGAGCCATACGATTGGGAAAATCATCACGACCGTGGATGACCTCGCGGCCCAGTCGAAGCTGCTCGCGGTGAACGCGGCGATCGAGGCGGCCAAGGCGGGCGACGAGGGCAAGGGATTCGCCGTCGTGGCGCAGGAAGTCCGCTCGCTCGCGGAGCAGTCCAAGCAGGCCACGCTCCAGGTCCGCTCGATTTTGAACGACATCCAGAAGGCCACGGGCATCGCCGCGCTCGCGAGCGAACAGGCGGGCAAGGCGGTGGACGCCGGCGTGCGGCAGTCCGCCGCGGCCGGTGGGTCCATTGGTGCGCTCGCGGAAAGCATCGCCGGCGCGGCGCTCGCCTCGACGCAGATCGCGGCTACGAGCAAGCAGCAGTTCGTGGGCATGGACCAGGTCGCGATGGCGATGGAAAACGTGAAACAGGGAAGCGCGCAGGCGGTCACCAGCACCAGGCAGGCCGAGGCAGCCGCACAGCAACTCCATGACCTCGGGCAGAAGCTCAAGCAGCTCGTCGAGCGCCTCGGAAATGTGAAGACGTGATGCGCCGACACACCGCTGCCGTCCGACGCGCACGGTGCTTGCCCTTGCGAAAAATTTAACGCATCATCCGTCCCAGATCGCGAACTTTCCAGAATCGCCAAACTATGGAGCACAAGAAAATCAAGGTGTTGATGGTGGATGACAACAGGGATTACTTCATGCTCATCCAGCGGATGTTCGAGGCGACGGACAGGCGCCAGTTTGAGTTTTCGTGGGCGCCCACCTACGAGGTTGCCGTCGGGGAGCTGAACAACCCGTACGATGTGGCCCTGCTGGATTTCCGCCTCGGCGGATACACCGGCATGGACGTGCTCAAGGAGGCGCAAAAAATCGCGTGCGCCTTTCCCATCATCATCATGACCGGCATGGCCGATCCTTCGCTGGATCAGCAGGTGGTGGCGGCGGGAGCGGCGGACTTTTTGCCAAAGGACGAAATCACCGCGGCGCTCCTCGAACGCTCGATCTATCATGCGATCGAGCGCGTCAAGGCGCAGGAGGCGCTCCGCGAATCGGAGCTGAAGTTCCGCTCCATCACGGAGGCCGCCGCGGAAGGAATCATCGCGGCCGACGCGGATGGAAAGATCGTCTCGTGGAATACCGGCGCGCGCGTGATGTTCGGCTACACGGCCGAGGAGATATTGGGCAAGCCGATCACGGAGCTGATCGCCAGCCGCACGCGGGAGCAAGTCCGCGCGGAGATGGAACAGCTCCTGTCGGGCATGTCCGCGAGCCTGGTGCTCGGCACCGGGCAGCTCATGGGTGTAAGTGCCGGCGGCAGCGAATTCCCCGTGGAGATATCCATCAGCACATGGCTGGTCGGCGAATCGCGTTTTGTCGGCATGGTCATCCGCGACATCACGCAGCGGGTGCTGGCGGAGAACAGGCTGGCGGAAGAGCGGAACTTGCTGAAGTCAATCATAGATAACCTCCCCGACCATGTCTATGTGAAGGATATTCAGGGGCGCTATATCGTGAACAATGCCGCGCACCTCGCATTTATCGGCGCCACGGATCCGTCGGAAATCATCGG
>JANXZI010000772.1 GCA_025355595.1 Spartobacteria bacterium | reverse complement strand
CAGTTCTCCTATGACCACGCCGTGGACAACTACGGCGATTACATGGTCGTCAATGGCACCCTCAGTCCACAAGTGAGCCTGCCGAAGCAATGGGTGCGCCTGCGCATCCTCAATGCCGAGGTCGCCAGAGGTTACAATCTTGGCTTCAGTGACAACCGGACCTTCTGGGTCATCGCCAATGACCAAGGATTGCTGAGCGCGCCAGTCGCCGTCACAAGAATGAAACTAATGACCGGTGAGCGCGTGGAGATCATGGTGTATCTCGGCAACGATACGCTCGGTTCATCCTTGGAATTGAAAGCCTACAACTCCGGCCAGGTCTTCGGATTTCCCGGTCAGGAAGGCCCCGCTGGCGGCTCGACTCCGACGGGCAATGCCGGCCCCGTCAACGGCAGCCTGCTGAACAACACGGACTTCAACATCCTGCACATCAACATTGCCGCCGCCACCGCCAGTCCGATCAACGCGCTTCCCGCGACGCTCGTTCCTCAGACGTACTGGACAAATGCCAACGTCACAAACACGCGCAGCATTACGCTCACGGGTGGAAATGGCGGCGCGGAATTTACGTTCAACAACATCAGCTACACGCCGACGCTCTTCAATCACACCATCGCTTTGAACGCCGTGGAAAAGTGGAGCATCTCGAATAATGCGGGCGCGATTTTCGGCCACTCCATCCACATTCACGACATCAAATTCAATATCATCGCCCGCAGCGGAGGCACTCAAGTTTCATCCACCGGCCTCGCGGCGACCTACGAGTCCGGCTGGAAGGACACGCTCTACGTCCCCAAAGGCGAGACCGTTGATGTCATCGCGAAATACGACGACTTCGCCAGCAACACGAACCCGTTCATGTTCCACTGCCACTTTCTCCAGCACGAAGATGGCGGGATGATGGGGCAATTCCTGGTCGTGAACAGCGCGGTGGAAGACCTCGCCATCGCGAGCTTCACCCGCACGGGAGCCAACAGCGATATTGCGCTCCAATTCAAGTCCACCGTCGGCACGACTTACACGCTGCAATACTCCGCCGACATGACCACCAGCAGTTGGACAGACATCGGCTCGGTGACCAGCAACGGTGCCTCCGCAATCTTCACCGAGACGGATGCGACGCGCCTCGGACAGGCAAAGGGCTTCTACCGGGTGAAGATTCCGACGATTCCGTGACGAAGTTGATCATGGCGGCCCTCATCGCTCCGCCATCGACAGGGCCTTCGCGCTGGCACAAACCTCCACCCCATCATCTTGACTTTGGCGGGAGCATCCCGAGCCATCCCTGAATCATGAAGCTGTCCCTCTCCATCGTCATCGCGCTCGCCGCAACGGGAGGATGGATCGCAGCGCGCTTCTGGTCGCACACGCCGCTCGTGCAGGAAGCGGAGGCGTCGCGAAAAATTTTGCTTTACCAGAGCCCGATGCATCCGTGGGTCAAGTCGGACAAGCCCGGCCAATGCACGGTCTGCGGCATGGACCTCGTGCCAGTTTTTCAGGGCAGTGCTGGCTTCGACAAAGCGACGCCGGGCATCGTGATGCTCCCGACGGGAAGTCCGAACGTGATTGGCGTCCAGACCGCCGAGGTCAAAAAGCAGCACCTCGCGCGCACGTTGCGAGTGGCCGGCATGATCGGCGAAGACGAATCGCGCCACGGCATCATCAGTGCGCCGGTCGAGGGGCGCATTGATGGCCTGGCGATGAACCACGAAGGCCAGCCGATCTCGCGTCGGCAGCCCATCGCCACCATCTTCAGCCGCACGCTGCTGAGTGCCGCAAATGACTACAAACTCGCGCTCGAACAAGGCGGTCCCGCACTCGAACAGGCAAAGCGACGGCTGGAGCAATACGGCCTCGTGTCGGAGCAGATCCAAACGATCCCACAACGCCAGCCCGACGATCTTTACTTCGGAATCCTCGCTCCGCTCACCGGCACCATCGTGAAGAGCTACGTGAACGAAGGGCAGGTGGTGAAGGAGGGCGAGAAGCTCTTCGAGATCGCGGACTTCACGCGGATGTGGTGCATGTTCACCGTCTATGAGCAGGATCTTCCGCTCATCCATGAGCGGCAAATCGTGACGGTTCGCGTGCCGACGCTGCCCGGCGAAGAGATGAAAGCGCGCGTCGGTTTCATCAGTCCGAATCTCGATGAAGTGACGCGTTCCGCGCGCGTGCGCGTCGTGCTGGAAAATCCCGAGCGTCGCCTGAAGAACAAGACTTTTGCCGAGGGAATCATCGAACTCGACGCCTCCGAAGTCCTCGCCATTCCGCGAAGCGCCGTGCTGTGGACGGGCAGCGCACCGCGCGTGTATGTGGAAATGGCACCGGGCTCGTATGAGCAGCGCCATGTGAAACTCGGGCGCGCTGGCGATGCGTTGTGGGAAGTGCTGGAGGGCTTGAAGGAAGGCGAGCGCGTCGTGCTGTCGGGCAACATGCTCATTGATGGCCAGGCGCAGCTCGACACCGGCATGAACGACCCCGCCGCGGAATCGAAGCCGTGATCAACGCCCTCATCACGTGGTCGCTGAGGAACCGTTTCCTCGTCGCGTGCGCCACGCTTTTCCTCGTCGCGTTTGGGATTCATTCGCTGCGCCGCACGCCGGTGGATGCGATCCCGGACCTCAGCGAAAACCAAGTCCTCGTCTTCGCCGACTGGATGGGCCGCAGTCCGAAGGAAGTGGAAGATCAGATCACATACCCACTCTCGCTGAACCTCCAGGGGCTCGAAGACGTGAAGACCGTGCGCGCCACGAGCATGTTTGGCTTCTCGCTCATCACGGTGATTTTTGAAGACCGCGTCGCCTCCTCCTCTGCACGTCAGCGCATCCTCGAACGCCTTTCCTCGCTCGGCGAAAAAATGCCCGCTGGCGTGCAGCCGAAGCTCGGCCCGGATGCGACCGGCCTCGGCTGGGTGTATCAATATTACCTCGATGTCGCTCCGGCGAAGTCGCCGAACGGTAGCGGCTACGATCTCGGTGAACTGCGTTCCGTGCAGGACAGTTTCATCCGGCATCAGCTCAACGCTGTGCCCGGCGTCGCTGAGGTCGCGAGCATCGGCGGCTTCGTGCGGCAGTATCAGATCGAGGTGGACTCGCTAAAAATGCGCGCTGCCGGCGTGTCGCTGAACATGGTGATGACGGCCGCGGGCGAATCGAACTTGAACGTCGGCGGAAAGACGATCGAGGAGAACGGCATGGAGTTCGTCGTGCGCGGCGTGGGGTTGATCGGGAGCGTGGAGGACTTGGAAAAAATCGTGCTCATGG
>JANXZI010000763.1 GCA_025355595.1 Spartobacteria bacterium | reverse complement strand
CCATGACATCCTCACCGGCAAAAATGACGACGCGCAGTTTACGAAGCTCAGGCCCGATGATCGCAAAGCCATCCTGGAGATCCTCGTCGAGACGAAGAAGAACCTGCCCGACTACTGGCGGAAATCGTGATGACTCGCGTTTAGCCGAAGCCGGCAGGACGCACTGGTTGACGATTCTGCGGGGGCGCGGCATCCTGTTCGCATGAGCACCGAGCTTCTCGAAGAAAAGGTCGCCGAGTTAACAAAGCGCCTGGAGGCCGTCGAGGCGAAGGTCGCTCTCGTGCCGAAAGGTGCCTGGCAGGACATCATCGGCTGGGAAAAGGATGACGAGCTTTTCCGTGAGGCTGTCCGCCTCGGAGCCGAGTGGCGTGCGCAGGCAAATGCGGAGGGCAGATAGCCGGTGGTTTGCGTGCTCGACACGAACCACTACGTCGCGCTGGCGTCCGATGGAGCGATGTCCGCGCGGCTGCGGCAGCGAGCAGCAGGGCGCGGCGCAGACCTCGTGATCAGTGTCATCACTCCGCAGGAAATCACCCAAGGCTGGCTGGCCGCGATCAACCGCCAGAGTGCGGGGCGCGATCAAATCTACGCATATCACCGCTTCCTCCACAGCCTGCTCGGATTTCCAAAACTCACGATTCTCCCGTTTGATGAAAACGCGGCGGACCGCTTCGCGAGCTTGCAACAGCAGCGCATCCGCATCGGCACGATGGACCTGAAGATCGCGGCCATATGCATCGCGCACGACACGGCGCTGCTCACGCGCAATCTCGTGGACTTCGAGAAGGTGCCCGGCCTGCGCGCAGAGAACTGGCTCGACTGAACGGGCCCGTGAGAAGCCCTCCGTGGCTTTGCGACTGTGGCGCTCTTTCCTCCTCGCATTCCGGCGCGTGCCCTCCAACTCTCCGCGCCGATGTCCCAAGAAAAAATCCGCACCATGTCGCTCTACACGGCGACCTGCCTCGTCGTCGCAAACATGGTCGGCGTCGGAGTCTTCACGAGCCTCGGCTACCAGATCGGCGGGCTCACGCCATTCGTCATCCTCGTGCTCTGGCTCGTCGGCGGCGTGTGCGCGTTCTGCGGCGGCGTGGCGTATGCGGAACTCGCAGCCGCGCTCCCGCGTTCGGGGGGTGAATATCATTTTCTCACGCGCATCTTCCATCCCTCTGTCGGCTTTCTTGCGGGCTGGGTTTCCATCACGGCGGGGTTCGCCGCGCCGGTCGCGCTCGGGGCGATGGCATTTGGAAATTACCTCCACAGGGTGAATCCCGCACTGCCCGCGCTGCCACTCGCCTTCGCTGCGCTTGCCGTCATCACCGTCGCGATGCTCGCCAGCGCACGGCTGCGCCACTGGTTTCAGAATGTCTCCACCTCGGTCTCCTTCCTCGCCATTCTCGTCTTCCTCGCGATTGGCTTTTTCGCACCGGCGGAGGGTAGCGCGCTTGTGCCACAGGCGGGCGACACGGCGCGCATGTTCAGCAAGCCATTTGCCACGAGCCTCGTCTATGTCATGTTCGCCTACGCGGGCTGGAATGCCTCGACCTACGTGACCGCCGAAGTCCGCAATCCCTCGCGCAACGTCCCGCTCTCGATGGCCATCGGCACCATCATCGTCACCGTGATCTACATCGCGATGAACGCGATTTTTCTCCGGGCCGCGCCCGCCGCGGAACTCGCTGGACAAAACGAAGTCGGCCTCATCGCAGGCACGCACATCTTCGGCGTCGCGGGTGGAAAATGGATGGGCCTGCTCATTGCCGCCGGCCTGCTTGCGCACATCGGCTCGATGCAATGGATCGGCCCGCGCGTGACCGCCACGATGGGCGAGGACAACCGCCTGCTGCGCCCCTTGGCGAAGGTCAACGCCGGAGGCATCCCGATTTACGCGAGCTTCGCTCAGACGGCCATCGCCGCATTCATGATCGCGACCGGCACGTTTCAAAGCGTGCTCACCTATGTCCAATTCACGATCACCCTCTGCTCCGCGCTCGTCGTGATCGGAGTCTTCGTCCTGCGCGTCCGCGAGCCGAATCTCCCCCGCCCTGTCCGCGCCTGGGGCTACCCCTTGACGCCCGCAATTTTCCTCATCGTGAACGGATGGATGCTCTGGTACCTCTTCCTCGACAAGCCGCGCGAATCCCTCATCGGACTCGGCACGATCCTCTCCGGCCTCATCGTGTTTTTCCTTTCCGCGCCGCGGAAAAAGTGAGCGCATCCGCGGCCTGCGCGTCCTGTGCGTGTGGCTGAATGATGGCGCTTGATTTGGCCGGCGCATCCGGGCATTCGTGCGCCCCGCTATGCCCACCGCACTCAGGCCGAACATCCTCACCCCGCACCTCATCCACGCCGCGAAGACGCTCGTTTTCGCCGCCGCACTTGCCTTTCTCCCGCACGCGGATGCGCAGGATTCCGACAAGCCCGCGAAGAAGCCTGCGTCGAAAAAAACATCCGCAAAGCCAGCCGCAGAGCCTGCGGAAAAAGCCGAGACGGCAAAGCCTGCGGCACCCGTCGAGAAGCCCGCGGACGGAGACGTGGCGCTGTGGCTCGGCGGCATCGAACCGAAGGGCGACACACTGAAGGCGCTCGCACAGTCGGCCTCGTGGAAGACGCACGCGAAAGGTCTCGAAGCCGCGTGGGAGCAGAGCGAGAAGCGCCGTATCGGCAAGGTGCGCGACTGGGCGCCCGAGGCCCTTGGCGAGATCAACAAGAGCGACTCGCCCGTGTTCTACTTTTTTAGCGGCGCGGATTTCCTCTACCCGCACGCGCTCTTCCCGAATGCCAAGACCTACGTGCTGTGCGCGCGTGAGCCCGTCGGCTCGCAGCCGAATCCCACGCGCATCCCCGTCGGCGAGGTTGGCGGTTCGCTCAGCGTCTTCCGCAAGTCGCTCGACTCGCTGCTTGGCTTCAGCTTTTTCCGCACGATCGATCTGCGCAAGGATGTCGTGCAGCGCCACATCCCCGGCATCCTTCCCGTGCTCGAGATGATCCTCGCCCGCGTCGGTGCGGATGTCACCGAGGTCACGCTCGTGAAGTGCGACGAAGCCGGCACCCTCTCCAGCGAGGCTGACGCGAAGGGCTCGCCCGGTGCGCGCATCAAATTCCACATCGGCGGCCAGCCCGAACAAACATTGTATTACTTCTTCGGCGACCTCTCGAACGACGGACTGAAGACGCACGGCGGCATCCTGAAATTCTGCGAGACCTTCGGCAAAGGCCGCAGCCTGCTGAAGGCCGCGAGCTACCTCCCGCACGAGGGCTTCTTCTCGCAAATCCGCAACTGGGTGCTCGAAAACAGCACCGCGCTCGTGCAGGATCCGAGCGGCATCCCCCACCGCTTTTTTGCGAAGGACCAGTGGACGTTCCGCTTCTGGGGCAACAACGCGCACCCGATCAATCTCTTCAAAAACAAGGCCGAGTCCGACCTGATCTCCGCCGTGAAGGCCGCGCCTGCCGCGAAGATTCCGTTCGGGTTCGGCTACCAGCACGAGCCGTCGAGTTCGCTGCTGATCCTCGCGGAGAAAAAGTAGCGAGCCTCGCTGCGGCCTTGGGATGATTCGTTCACCACGGTCAGGCCGCATTCAAAGAGACAAGACTCCGTTACTCCGAGCCTCTCCTGCGCGAGGCGGGGCGGTACTTCGTAGTTTGATCCATCATGCGGGGACACGGGCTGCGCTTCTTCGTCGTATTCGCCCTGTTGGCGGCTGTGACCGTCTATTCGATTTCGCATGGGGAGCGCAGTTGGGTTATCGGAGTGATCGGATCGTTGATCGACTTTGTCGGAATGTTTTTCGCGATCATCGATGTCGCCCATTTTCGGAACACCGTCGGGCGGTTCCGCCAGATGCGAGTCCCGGAGGCAACGCTGTCCTGCAGCGAGGATCAATTCACACTTCCATCGGAACTCGGCAGCGCGACCCTGCCTTGGTCTTCGGTTACCGAAGTGTGGCGGCACCCCCATTTCTGGCTCATCCTCTTTTCGCGCTCACAGTTCTCAACGCTGCCGCTCGACTTTTTGAACGACCAAACTCGCGCTTTTATCCACGCAAGACTCAGCGGTGAGCGATAGATGTTTGCCCCTTGAATGTGGGACGATTGGTCCAAATCTTCAACACCGGGTATAGAATCAAACCCCCCATGCTCCGCACATTCATTCTTCCCGCCCTCTTCCTCGCCTTGGTCTGCACAACACTCGCGCAGGAGGCCCGGCCCGCCCAGCCGCCGCCAGCGGCGAACGACAACGACATCGCCCGCTGGCTCGCCGGGCTTCCGCCCGAGGGTGCGCTGCGATCCTTTGCCCTCGTGCCCGCGTGGAAGGAACACGCGAGGGAACTCAACAAGGCGTGGACTGAGAGCGAGATTTCCCGCGTGGCAAAGGTGCGCCAGTGGGCGCCCGCCGCGCTCGGGCAGACATGCACCGGTGACTCGCCGGTGTTCTATTTTTTCAGCGGCGCGGATTTTCTGTACCCGAACGCGCTCTTCCCCAATGCGAAGACCTATGTGATGTGCGCGCGCGAACCCGTCGGCAGCCAGCCCGATCCGACGCGCATTGACGCGGCCGAACTGCCCGCCGCGCTCGCGACATTCCGCAAGTCGCTCAGCTCACTGCTGGACTTCAGCTTTTTCATCACCACGGACCTGCGCCGTGACGTGGACCAGCGGCACATTCCGGGAATCCTTCCCGTGCTCGAGCTCATCATCGCGCGCAATGGGGGGCGCGTGATCGACGTGCTGCCCGTCCACTGCAATGCCGGCGGCACTCTGTCCGCGGATGCAAGGGCGAAGGGCGGTTCGCCCGGCGCGCGCATCCGCTTCCGACGCGGCGAGCAGGCGGAGCAGACGCTCTATTATTTTTACGCCGACATCTCGAATGCCGGCCTGAAGACACACGGCGGCGTGCTGAAATTTTGCGAGTCCCTCGGCCGCGGACGCAGCCTGCTGAAGGCCGCGAGCTTCCTGCCGCACGAGGGCGGCTTCACGCGCATCAACGACTGGATCCTCGCGCACAGCAGCGCCGTCGTGCAGGACACGAGCGGGATTCCGTTCCGCAGCTTTCCGCGGGGCCAGTGGGCGCTGCGCTTCTGGGGCCGCAATGCGGAGCCGATCGAGCTTTTTCAAAAGTACGCCGAGCCCGAGTTGCAAGCCGCCGTGGAAGCATCGGCGTCGCTGCGCATCCCGTTCGGCTTCGGCTACCAGTATGAGCCGGCCAAGGCGCTGCTCATCCTCGCGGAACGCACCGGTGGCCAGTGATGCGCGCGGTTGACGCACCGTGCTGCGCTCCGTAGATCGCGCGAACTCATGCACTGCAATCTCATCGTCCCGCTCGCCGCGATCCTGCTCACGCTCACGCACGGCGTCGTCGCAGCGCCGGAGAAACCCGCGGGCCTCGCAGTGACATTTTCCGCGGCTGGCAGATCCGACACGCGCACCGCGCGGCTCTGCGCGCTCTACGTTCCGAAGGGTACGCCAGCGACGCCATTCCTGCCTGCCGGGCCGTTTGCCGCGAAGTGGGAGGGCGATGTGGATTCCCCGCTGCGGGGCGACTACACATTCAGCGTCGAGGTACGCGGGCAGGTGAAGGTGAGCGTGAACGGCCAGCAGATACTCGACGCCGCCGGTGCCGCCGCCGCGCAATACGCGGACAAGCAGGTGCAGCTTCAGAAGGGTGCGAATCATTTCACGATCGAATTTGCGAGCGACGGCAAGGAGGACGCGCAGCTCCAGCTTCACTGGGCGTCGAAGGAATTTCCGCGCGAGCCCGTGCCGCCGACATCGTGGACGCACACGCCTGCGCCTGCGGAAATCGCCGATGCAAAAAAGCGCGATGGCCGGATGCTTTTCACCGAACTCCACTGCGGCGCTTGCCACGACGCGGGCACACTGATCGCGAAAGACGGCAGCGGCATGATGGAGACGATGATGACCGCACCCGATCTCGCGGATGCAGGCGCACGCTTCCGCGCAGGGTGGCTCGCCGCGTGGGTGGAAAATCCACGCGCCATCCGCCCGAGCGCGACGATGCCTGCGCTACACGCGACGAAGGAACAGGCCGCGGACATCGCGGCATTCCTCGCCACGCTCGGCACGCCCACAAAAGTGAGCGCGGAAAAACCCGCGACTGAAATCTCGGATGCGGGCGGCGGGCTCTTCGGAAATCTCGGCTGCATCGCCTGCCACACGCCGCCGGATTTTTCCGCGAAGGACGAGCACGCACGCATCCCGCTCGCGCACGTCGCGGGGAAATTCCAGCCCGCCGCGCTCGGCGAGTTTTTGAAAAACCCGACGGCACACAACGCGTGGACGCGAATGCCGAACTTCCGCCTGAGCGACGCGGAGGCCGCGCAACTCACCGCATATCTGCTCGCGACGGCGAAGTCGGAATTTTCCGCGACGACCGGTGACACGACGCGCGGCAAGACGCTCGTGACGAGCCTCGGCTGCGCAAATTGCCACGCGATCCCCGGCGTCGAAAAGAGCACGCTCGCCGCGCCCGCGCTGACCGCCGTGATCAAGGCTGGCGCAAAAGGCTGCCTCACGGAAAGCGCAGGCAAGGCGCCCGGCTTCGCGCTTTCGCCGCAGCAGCGCGAGAGTCTCGCCTCATTTCTCGCGACAGATCTCGCGTCGCTGAAGCAGGACGTGCCCGCGGAATTTGCCGAGCGCCAGATCACACGCATGAACTGCACCGCGTGCCATCCTCGCGACGGGCAGCAGAGCACCTGGCAGAAGGTCGAGGACGAGATGGGCGCGCTGCAAAGCGCCGCACAGCGCCCGACCGAACCCGTCGAGGGTGCGCCGGTCGCGGGCACCGTCGTGCCGCACCTCACATGGTTCGGCGAAAAGTTGCTGCCCGGCTGGATGGGCAGCTTCATCGCCGGTGCCGCGCCGTACAAGCCGCGCCCGTGGATCATCGCGCGCATGCCCGGCTTCGGCGGCCCGGCGATGGGCATCGCCGTTGGCCTCGCGCAGCAGCACGGCCTCCCTCTTTCTGATCTGCCCGAACCCGCAGCGGACAAAGAAAAAATCGCGCTCGGCGAAAAGCTCACGGGGATGGATGGCGGCTTCAACTGCACGACGTGCCACGCGGTGAAGGAGCAGGCCGCGACCGCAGTCTTCGAAGCGCCCGGCGTGAATTTCGGCAACACGGCGGAGCGCGTGCGCAAGGGCTGGTTCCACCGCTGGCTGCTCGCGCCGCTGCGCGTGGACGCGGAGACGAAGATGCCGAAATTCAGCGAGGACGGCGTGACGACGCAGATCACCGACGTGCTCGGCGGCAAGGCCGCCGATCAGTTTGAGGCCATCTGGCAATACCTGCACTCGCTGAACTGAACGATGTCTGGAACGACCAACATCCGCTGGTGGCCGGGCGTCGCGATCGCGATCACGGGCGTGTTCGTCTTCGCAGCTTTGCGCGTGATCGAAATCTGGCCCTACGAGCAGGCGCGCTCGCTCGCGCTGCTCACCACCGTCTCGGCCACCGCCTTTCTGCTGCTGCTGTGGTGGCTCACTTTTTCCCGCGCGCCGATGCGCCTGCGGATCGCCGCGCTCGGAATGTGCGCGCTGTTCCCGGTTTTTTTCCGGCATCGCGGGATGACGGGAGACTTCGTCCCGCTATTTGAATTCCGTTTTGCAAAATCCGCCACGTCCGTCGTCGGCGGAGGGAAATCCGCGATGACCTCGGGACGCGCGGACTTCCCGCAGGCGTTCGGGCCAAACCGCGATGCGCGGCTCGACGGCCCCGCGCTCGATCCCGATTGGAAAAATAATCCGCCACAGGTGATCTGGCGCGAGACACTCGGCGCGGCGTGGTCGGGCTTCGCAATCGTCGGCGACCGCGCGCTGACGCTGGAGCAGCAGGGCGAAGCGGAAGCAGTGACGTGCCGCGATATTTCCACAGGCAAACTGCAATGGCGCACGGTGAATCCCGGTCACTACGCCACCGCCATCGCCGGAGAAGGCCCGCGCACCACACCGACCGTGCAGGGGAACCGCGTCTTCACGCTCGGAGCGAACGGTACGCTGCGCTGTCTCGAACTCGAAACGGGAAAGCCCGTCTGGACGCGTGAACTTACGAAGGATGCCGCCATTGCCATGCCCTCGGCAGCGGACGCTGCGGCGCAGGCGAAACCGGCAATAGACGATTCGCACGCCGCAGAGAAAAGCGGCACGGTTCCGACATGGGGCTTCGCATCGTCGCCGCTGCTGCACGAGGGAAAGGTGATCGTGAGCGCAGGCGGCAAGGATGGCAAATCACTGCTCGCCTACGATGCCGCGACCGGTGCTCCCGTGTGGAAGGCGGGGAGTCGGCCGATCAATTACAGCTCGCCATTTTTCCACACGCTCGCGGGCAGACCGCAGATTGTGATGTTTAACACTGAGGCCATCACCGCGCACGAACCCGCGACTGGCGAAGTGCTGTGGGAGCACCAGTGGGGCAAGGGACTGCCGCACGTCGCGCGCCCGGTCCCGGTCGGCGCGAACCGAATTCTGTTTTCCAGCGGCTACGGAGTCGGCAGCGCGCTGCTGGAGATCGCGCCGGGCGCGGACGGCAAACTCGCGGCGAGCGAAGTGTGGAAGCAGATCAAATTTCAGGCGAAATTTTCCAACCCCGCCGAGCGCGGCGGCTTCGTGTACGGCGTGAGCGACGGCATCTTCGCGTGCCTCGATCTCGCGGACGGCAACGTGCGCTGGAAGGACGGGCGCTACGGCCACGGGCAGGGCCTGCTCGTCGGCGAATACTATCTGCAAATGACCGAGCGCCCCGGTGACATCGTGCTGCTGCGCCCGACGCCCGACGGCGCGAATGAACTCGGGCGCCTCCACGTCTTCGAGGACAAGACATGGAATCCCATCGCGCTGAGCGGCGACCTCCTGCTCGTGCGGAATGATCGCGAGGCCGCGTGCATCCGCCTGCCGCTCGCAAAGCGTTCACCGTAGCGACGCCTGCAATTCCCGGGTGGAGCACGCGACTCGCGTGCTGTTTCTGACGACTCGCCGGAAACACCGTCTGGCGCGCGATCCCACGCCAGCCCTCAAATCTGCTCACCGCTAAAAAAGCTCACGGGCGTCGCGTGTCTGCGGCGAGTCGCCGCAGACAGCGCCAGAGTCGGGTGCTCCACCGGAAAGGGAGCTTCGCCGCCGTGCTTGCCGCACGCGCCGCACTCCGCCAAACTCCCCGCCCTTTCCAATGAAAACACCACTCTCCCCCGCCCTCGCCGCATTCCTCGGCTGCTCCGTCGCCGCATCCGCCGACGTGAAACTCCCCGCGCTCATCAGCGACAACATGGTGCTGCTCCAAGACGCAAAGGCGAATGTGTGGGGCACCGCCGACGCCGGTGAAAAGGTGACCGTGAAGCTCGGAGACAAAACTGCTGCCACGACGGCGGATCAAAATGGAAAGTGGAGCGTGAAACTCGAAAATCTCGCCCCGGGCTCGGGCAAGGAGATGACCGTCGCGGGCAAAAACACGATCACGGTGAAGAATGTCGCCGTCGGCGAAGTATGGATCGCGAGCGGACAGTCGAACATGGAGATGGCCGTGAAGGGCGCGATGAATTCGGAACAGGAAATCGTGGCGGCGAAGTTTCCCGGCATCCGCGTCTTCACCGTGACGAAGAAAGGCAGCAAGACGCCACTCGATGACTGCACCGGCAAATGGGAGCCCGCGACGCCGGAGAATGCAGGCCACTTCAGCGCGGTGGGATATTTTTTCAGCCGCGAGATTCATGCAAAACTCAAGCAGCCCGTCGGTCTCATCCACACCTCGTGGGGCGGCACGCCGTGCGAGACGTGGATCCCGGAGAGCGGGATGAACTCGAATGAGGCATTCGGGAACCACTGGACGAAGAAGATGGCCACCTATCCCGCAGCGAAGGAGGCCTACGACAAGCAGGTCGCGTCATTTAAGGAAGCCACAGAAAAAGCGAAGACCGAGGGCAAGCCCGCACCGCGTGCGCCGCGCGCACCCGAGGGGCCGGACTCGCTGAACGGCGCGCCGAGCGGACTCTACAACGGCATGATCGCGCCGGTCGCGCCGTACACGATTCGCGGCGCGCTTTGGTATCAGGGCGAGAGCAACGCGGGCCCGAACAACCGCGGCAACATGGACCTTTACGGGCAGCTTTTTCCCGTGATGATCCTCTCGTGGCGGTACGAATTTGCGAAGGCGCAGGGCGTGCCGCGTGAGGAGTCGGAATTCCCGTTCCTCTTCGTGCAGCTCGCAAATTTCCAGAAGCGTTTCGAGCAGCCGACGGACAGCTACTGGGCGCAAATCCGCGAGGCGCAACTCGGCACGCTCGAAGTCCCGCGCACCGGCATGGCGGTCGCGATTGATGTCGGCGAGGCGAACGACATCCACCCGAAAAACAAGCAGGAGGTCGGCCATCGCCTCGCGCTCAGCGCACTCGCGCAGGTGTACTTTCAAGAGATCGAATACAGCGGCCCGCTCTATCGCGACATGCAGATCGAGGACAGCAAGGTGCGGCTCAACTTCAGCAACGCGCAGGGGATGAAGACGACCGACGGCGGGCCGATCAAGGGCTTCGCGCTCGCGGGCGAGGACAAAAGATTTCACTGGGCGAAGGCAGCGATCGAACACGATCACATCGTCGTGAGTTCTCCCGACGTGCCGAACCCCATCGCGATCCGCTACGGCTGGGCGGACAATCCTGACGTAAATCTCGTCAATGGTGCGGGCCTGCCCGCGAGCCCGTTCCGCAGCGACAAGTGGAAACAGGAGCCGCCGCCGGGAGCGCCGGGAAACTAGGGCGTTTTGAGAAAATATGCGGCCGTCTTTCCAAGTTCAGAGTTCCAAGTTCAGAGTTCAGAGTTCAGCCCGCCGCAGGCGCGTTGCGAACCCGAACGCATGTTCTGACATGGCGAAGCCGCTGCGCGGCGCTGAACTTGGAACTTGGAACTTGGAGCTTGGAACTCTGAATCCTCGCAGCCTCCTGCGTATTTCAGACGCTGGCCGCGGGCATTCTTGAACCACTCGAACATGGAATTTCCGCCGCTCGATTTCTCGAAGATCCGCACCTACCCGGTCGCTGACCGTACGAACAAGGTCGCCGTCGAGGCATTCGCCAAGCCGCACACGGCGGGCGCAAGTTTCGCGTCGTTCCTCGATGCGCTGCCGGATTTCCTCGCGGTGCAGGACCTCCGGCACGTCGTCGGCGCGATTGCGGCTGCGGTAAAAAACAAGCGCCCCGTGCTGCTGATGATGGGCGCGCACGCCATCAAGGTCGGGCTGAATCCGATCATCGTGGACTCAATGCGGCGCGGCTTCGTGAATGCCGTCGCGTTCAACGGCGCAGGTGCGATTCACGACTTTGAGTTGTGCTATCAGGGCGAGACGAGCGAGGACGTGCAGCGCGGGCTAAATGACGGGAGCTTCGGCATGGCGGACGAGACCGGACGCATG
>JANXZI010000760.1 GCA_025355595.1 Spartobacteria bacterium | reverse complement strand
CAGCAAAGGCCCCGCCCCAGACCCGCGCTACAAGGAATACATCCCGCGCCTCCTGGAGGAACTGCGGGCGCGCTTCCCGTAGCCGCCGACGGTCGGAGGCGGCCTGATCTTTTTCTCCGCGTTCCGCGTTCACGAGTTTCTCCACACCGCGCATGCTCGGCAGCGCGAACCCGGGCTCCCACTCGCGCCTACGAAGAAGTGCCGCGCTTCGAGCAGAGTCTTCCGACAGCAGAAAGGGCGCGAATGCGGAGGGGAGCACAGACGGCCCGCCTGTGGTTCCGGGCGTCCCGCCGGGAACACGGCAGACCTGGACGCGCCTTTCGGGAAACACACTGGCGCGCGCTCGTCAGAAACACGCACATCATCACGCCCGAGTGTTTGCCGCGAGTCGCCGCAAACCACAGGCGAGCCGCTCTGTGCTCCCCGCGCCAGAGCGCGAATCCTCAAACTTCACCGTCATCTCATACCGTCTTTCAAAATTAACCGGACAGATGAAGGCGATCTACGAAGACCGCGAAGGGCGCGTAGCAGAGTGGACTTGGAAGCCCTTCGCGCCCTTCGTCGTCACATCATTTGTGCGAGATAGTATCAGAAGCAGCGAACGCAGGGTGCCTGGATCACTTCATCATCCGGCGTTCGTTCATTCGTCATTCGTCATTCGATCAGCCCGCCTCCTCACGTCGGCGGCGACAGGGAAAACGCCACGCCGCTCCGTGCGCTCAACGCAGCCACGACTCGATCTTCGCAGCGTCCTTCAGCGGGCCGACCACGGCGACGCCGAGGCGTCCGAGCTTCAGGCATTCGCCCGCGACGGCCTGCACTTCCTCGCGGGTTACGCCGAAGATGCGCTGCTCGATTTCCACGGGGCACAGCACGCGGCCGTAGCCGAGCAGGCTCTCGCCCATCCACAGGATTTGATTCGTCGTGCTCTCGAGCCCCATGAGCGTCTGGCCGATGGTGTAGTCCTGCGCCATCTTCAATTCCGCGCGATTCGGCCCGCGCTTCGCGATGGCCTCGATCTCGCGGAGGATCATTTTGATCGCCGGTTCGAGCTTCGCAGGATCGAGCCCGGCGCTGATGTGCAGCGCGCCGGTGTCCGCCAGCGTCACCATGCCGCTCGACACCGAGTAGCAGAACGCATGGCGCTCACGGAGCTTCTGAAAAAGCCGCGAACTCATGTTCTCGCCGAGGATCACGCTGAGCAGCTTCAGCGCGAAGCGCCGCTCGTCGCGCCGTCCCCACGTGTGAAAGCCCATCGCGAGGTGCGTCTGCTCCGTCTCATGCGTGTGCAGATTCACCGAGGGCCGGCCCGGATGGATCGGCGAGCGCTGAAATCGCGCGCGCTTCCCCGCGGGCAGCCGCGCAAGCGCAGGGGCGAGCGCCTTCACCACGTCCGCATGAGGCACGCGCCCGGCGACCGTCACGACCGTGCTCGCGCCGTTGTAGTTGTTCCGGTGAAAGTCCGTGATCTCCTTCCGCCCGAGCTTCGACACCGTTTCGACCGTGCCGGTGAGCGGACGCCCGAGCGGGTGCCGCGGCCACAGCGTCGAGGTGAGCAGTTCCTGCGCGTGCTGGGCGGGCTGGTCGCGATACATCAGGATTTCCTCGCGGATGACCTCGCGCTCGCGATCGATCTCCTGCTTCGCAAAGACGGAATCCAAGTACATGTCCGTGAGCACATCGCACAGCCGCTCGAAATGCGGTGCCCCCGCCTTCGCGTAGTAGCACGTATGATCCTCCGTCGTGAACGCGTTCAGGTATCCCCCTACCCCCTCCACCGCCGCGGTGATCTGGCGCGGGTTGCGGCGCTTCGTGCCCTTGAAAAGAAGATGCTCGATGAAATGCGAGATGCCTCCCTCGCGCACGCGCTCATGCCGCCCGCCGACCCCGGCCCACAAGCCCACGGTCGCGCTGCGCATGTGCGGCATTTCCACCGAGGCGATTCGTGCGCCGTTCGGAAGCCGCGTGACGTTATAGGTGTGACTCATCAGTTTCGTGGTGCGCAGGCGATTTCGAGGGTGGTGAACATGCGCATATTCCACAACAGCGCAAGCGACCGCATCATAACCCCTAAATTCCCGCCATCCTCTTCCGTCAGCGCTTCTTTTCCAGCCCGTTGCGGATGTCAATGACCTGCTCCGCAAGCGGCAGGTCGCGGGGAAATGTGATTTTGAAGTTGTAGTCCTCGTTTTCCAGCAGCGCCACGCGCTTGCCGATTTTCTGAATCGCGGAGACCTCGTCCGTCACGAGTTCGTTCCGCGCCATCACCGACGCATACGCCTGCATGATCAGCGCGCTGCTGAACACCTGCGGCGTCTGCATCGCCCACAGGTTCTGGCGATCGACATCGTCGGTCACGAGTCTCTCGTGCGACGCGCGTTTCACCGTGTCGGGAATCGGCGACGCGCAGCACGCCGCGCCGCTCTTCCTCGCGAGCCCGATGCACGCGCTGATGAGCTTCGGTGTGATGAGTGGCCGCGCCGCGTCGTGGATCGCCACAAACTGGCTCCCCTCCGCATGGATCGCCTGCAGCCCGTTCCACACCGAGAGATGCCGCTCCGCACCGCCCTCGACGACCGAGGTGACCTTCGTGAGCTTCTCCGAGGCGACGAGTTTTTTCACCTCCGCAACTTTCTCCGCCCGCGTCACGACGATGATCTCGTCAATGTCCGGGCAAGTCTGAAATCCCGCGATGGACCAGTACAGCACCGGCTTCCCATGCAGCGCGGCAAAGATCTTGTCGAACCCCATGCGCCTGCTCGCGCCCGCTGCGACGATGATTGCGGAGTTCATCCTTCTTCGCGTCCGGGAAAAAAATTCACGCTCACGGCAAGAGTTTGCCGACGGCGGCGCTGAGCGCACGGCCGTCCGTACGGCCCGCCGCGCGCTCCGTCGCGAGCTTCATCACCGCGCCCATCTGCGCCTTCGAGGTCGCGCCGCTCTCGGCGATGGCGGCTTTCACCAGCGTCTCGACCTCCTCGGGCGTGAGCGCCTTTGGAAGATACGCGGCGAGAAAGACCGCCTCGGCTTTTTCCTTGTCCGCAAGATAGATGCGCCCGCCCTTTTCAACGCACTCGATCGAGTCCTGCCGCTTCTTCATTTCCTTGCGCAGGACTGCGAGCGTCATCGCGTCGTCGAGCGCCTCGTCCGCGATCCCCTTCTCCATCGCCGTCGCCTTCAGCGTGCTCTTCAGCATCCGCAGCACGCCGAGGCGTTCGGCAGCGCGTGCGCGCATCGCGTCCTTGATGTCGGAATCAATCTGGGCAAGCAAACTCATAGGCCCGCGAGGCTAGCGGCGCGGGCGCACGGGCGGCAAAGGAATTTTCCCGCGTCGCTCAACTGCTTCGTCTTATTCTTATTCTTAATCCTATTCATATTCCGGCTTTTCACAGCGTTGGCCGGCTGTGCAATGCGGGATTAAGAACAGGATTAAGAATAAGAATAAGACTCCGCCGCCGCGCTCCCGCATTGCCCCGCACCGCACTTTGCCCTACGCAGCACCCGATGCCCGCCGCGCAAATCTCCACGCTCCTCAGCAACCGCGATCTGGATCGCCTCGCGCGCCTGCGGCTGAACGCCTCGCGCCGTTTCACAAACCGCGCGCGCGGCGAGCACCTCGCGGCGAAGGGCGGCGCGAGCACGGAGTTCTGCGACTTCCGCGACTACTCCCCCGGCGACGACGTGCGATTCGTGGACTGGAACATCTTCGCGCGCATCAACCGCCCCTACCTCAAGCAATTTCACCAAGAGGAGGAGATGCACATCGCCCTCCTCGTGGACGCATCCACCTCGATGACCTTCGAGGGAAAAATCACCCTCGCACAGCGCGTCGCCGCCGCACTCGGAGTCGTCGGCCTGCGCGGTTCGGAAAAAGTGAGCGCGTGCGTGCTCGGCAGTTCCAGCGCCGTGCGGTTCGCCCCGTGCAGCGGTCGCGCGAGTGTACGGAAATTGCTCGCGTTTCTCGAAGCCATCGAGGCCGGCGGCGAGCGGACGATTGATGCGGGCATCGAGGAATTTCTCCGCCAGCACCGCGGCCGCGGCGTCGGGATCGTGCTCTCGGATTTCCTCACACCCGGCGATCTGCAGCGCGCCTTCAGCCTCCTGCACAACTCCGGCCTCGAACCGTGGGCGCTGCAAATCCTCGCCCCGTCCGAAATCGCACCCGAGGTCGCCGGCGACTTCCGCCTCGTGGACAGTGAAAGCGCCGCGACGCTCGACATCAGCGACGCCGGCGACCTCCTCGCGCTCTACCACGAATACCGCACCGCGCACGAGGCACAGCTCACCACGCTCTGCCAGCAACGCTCCGGCCGCTTCGTCACGACAAGTGCCGCCGAGCCCTTCGAGCGCGTGTGCTTCGAGACGCTGCGGAAAAAGGGATGGCTCGTGTGAAACACAACTTCCACTTTGCCCCCGCCACAGACCTCACTACACTTCACGCCATGAACTACCGCATCACACTCGTCGAATCGGATGAGGGCTGGGCCGTCTGGTGCGATGATCTCCCCGGCTGCTGTTCACAGGGCGAAACTCGCGAGGAAGCGATGGCCAGCATTCGCATCGCCATCGCGGAATACATGGATGCTCTGCCTGAGATCGAAGCACGGTTCGGAACGCGCATTTTCCACGAGGAAATCGCGGTGCCGCAGTCCGCCACGGCCGCCTGATGCGATGCCGAAGCTCCCCGGCCTCGGCCAGCGCGATGCCGTGAGGGGCGTTGGAAAAAGCGGGCTTTGTCATCATCCGGCAAGGCCAGCATATCATCATGAGCGACGGTGGCCGCACAGTGCAGGTTCCGCGGCACACGACGATCCACGCCTACACGATGGGAAAAATCGCCCAGGTTGCAGGCTGCACCCCTGAGTAATTCCGCGCCTTGCTGTGACCTTCACCGCCGTATCCAGGGCGTTCGATCCCATCCCGCTTTATTGACGACGCCTCTGCTCCCCTGCATGGTCGTCCCATGAAACTCACGGCAGCATTCATCCCCGCTCCGGAAGGCGGATACACGGCATACGTCGAGGAGATTCCCGGCGCGATTTCCGAAGGGGAGACCATCGAGGAGGCGCGCGAAAATCTCGCCGATGCACTGTGCGTGATCTTCGAATGCCACCGTGAGATCGTGCGTGCGGGGGCGACTGATTCGCACCTTTCAAAAGCCACGCCCGCGGCTACACTCTGAATCATGCAATACCGCGTCGTAGTCGTCGAATCCGATGAAGGATTTGCAGTCTCATGCCCCGCTCTGCCGGGATGTCACTCGCAAGGAGCCACGCGCGAGGAAGCGCTGGAAAACGTTCGCGAAGCCATCACGCTCTGGCTTGAGGTTGCTGAGGAGGACGCGCAGCGCGAACTCGACGCGGAAGGCGCGCGCTATACTCGGGAACTCGTCACGATTTAGCAGTGCCGAAGCTTCCCGGAATCAACCAGCGTGACGCGGTGCGCGTGTTTGAAAAGCTCGGCTACCGCATCGCGCGGCAAAGCGGGCACATCGTAATGACCAACGGAAAGAAACGGCTCCTTATCCCACGACATAGTCCAATCAACGCCATGACGATGGGAGGCATCGCCAAAGATGCCGGCCTGACGCCGGAACAATTCCGGGCACACCTGTGACCTTCACCGCCCTCTCCAGCGCGTGGCTTTTTGCCCTGCTCATTCCGCTCGTCGTTTTCTATTTCCTGAAACTGAAACGCCCGCGGCAGATCATCCCGTCGCTCGTGCTGTGGCGGCAGGTGCTCAGCGACCAGCGCGTGAATTCGCCGTTTCAAAAATTCAAACGCAACCTGCTGCTGCTGCTCCAGATTCTCCTGCTCACGCTGCTCGCGCTCGCGGCGATGCAGCCGCTGCTCCGGCGAAATGCACAGCGCTCGGCGCGAATGCCGATCCTCGTGGATGTCTCGGCGAGCATGGGCGCGCTCGACAAGGCGGGCGGGCGCTCGCGGCTCGACGAGGCGAAGCAGCGGCTGCATGATCGCATCGAGTCGCTGCCGCCGGATCAGGATCTGTGCCTCGTCGCATTCGGAAAATCCGCGCGCAAACTGACGGGCTTCACAAACAACAAGTCCGAGTTGCGCGCCGCCGTGCGCGCGCTCGAGATCGAGGACGTGCCCGGCGATTTGGAGGAAGCCCTCCGGCTCGCGCAGGCGCTCGCGCGTACGTCGCCGTTTGACCGCGTGCTCGTGCTCACGGATGGGAATCTTCCGGCGAAGACAAACTTCGAGCTGCCCTTCCAGATCGAATTGCAAAAGCTCCCGCCCGCCGGACCGAACGCGGGCATCACCGCATTCAACGCGCGACGCGCGGCCAGCGGCGACTGGGAACTTTTCATCCAGCTCGGAGTCACCGATCCCGCGCCCGCAGCGACGGCGACCGTCGAGCTGCGCAGCGGCGGGCAAGTCATCACGCAGGAGCAGGTCGCGCTCACGCCGGGCAGTGCGCCGCGCCTTGCGTTCCGCGTGAGCGGCGCGCGGGGCGAGAGGATCCACGCCGTGCTGCGGCCCAACGGATTTGATTCGCTCGCGAGCGACAACGACGCGTGGCTCACGCTCCCCGCTGTGCGCCCGCTCGATGTCTTCGTGCCGGAGTCGCTCGCAGCATTCCGCCACGCGCTCGCCGCGCTCGATGGCCTCCGCATTTTCCCGAGCAAGGACACACCGTCACCGAGTGCGTTCGACCTCGCGATCTCCGACAAGACTGGAGCGCCGCCCGCGCTGCTGCTCTGCACCACGGGCTTCGTGCCGGAGGACGTCGCGCCGCTCGTGAGCATCGCAAAAAAGAGCGCCGCGGCGATTGACTGGCGGCGCGAGTCGCCGCTGCTTCAGCATGTGAGCCTCGACGAAGTCATCTTCATGGAAGACCCCGTGACCGCCGCTGGAAAGGACGACACGGCATTTGCAAACCTCGGCTATGAAGTCCTCGCGCATGGCCCGCACGGCCCGCTCGCGCTCGTGCGTGGTGACGACGCTGGAATGCGCGTCCACCTGCTCTTTCATCCCGAGCAAAGCACGCTGCCGTTTCGCGTGGCGTTCCCGATTTTCACCGCGAATCTCGTCGAACGCGCTCGCGCGCTCGCGGGACTTTCCGAAGCCACCGCGCTCGCGACCGGCGTGCTGCCGCCGCAATATTTCACCGCCGGCGCGAGCGTCTCCGTGAGCGGCCCATCGCACTACGCACGCACGGAGCGCGCAGACGAACGCGGCACCGTCGGCGGCATCCCCGCGCCGCACGTCGGCGAATACACATTCACCTCCGGCAGTGCGACGCGCGCGATCGGCGCGAGTCTGCTGAGCACGGGCGAGACGAGCCTCGCCGCAGTGAGCGAGGTGGAATTCGGCGACCGTATTTCCGTGGCGACGGCGAACACGGCAGCGAAAGCAGACCGCTCGCTGTGGTGGCCGCTCGCGCTCGCGGGCTTCGCCGTGCTGCTCGTGGAGTGGTGGTGGTTCCAGCGGCGCGCGGTCGCGTAGGAGAAGCTGCCAGGACTCACGCCTCAAGAAAACTGCGTGGCAGGCATCGCTGGGAAAGGCCGCGGCGCAGGGCTCAACGTCTAACATCGAACGTCTGACGCCTAACTCCAAACTGCGCGGATTCCAGTTCCGCGCTTGTGTCGGGATGCGCCGTTTGGAGTTAGGGAAACGCTGAACAAAGTGCGGTGCGGTCCAAGGTGGTTCCTGCGGCCCTCCGCAGGGCTGCGGGCGATTCACGCGGAGGGCCGAGTGAGCCCCTTTAATCAGCGTTTCCTGAGGCGTCGGCGCTCA
>JANXZI010000260.1 GCA_025355595.1 Spartobacteria bacterium | reverse complement strand
CCGCCCCTGCCCGCGGGCGCAAGCCCGGCGCGGGAACATTCAACATTGAACATCCAACACGCCGTCCGTGGACACTGGAGATTCAGCACCAGTTGAATGTTCCCACCCCGCACGACACTGTCGCGGTGCGATCAAAGCAGGACAGCGTGCGGTCAAACTAGGACACTGTGCGATCAAAGCAGGACTGCGCCTATTTTGCGGAGCCGGAGCGTAGCGGAGGCGGAGCAAACTAGGCGCTCGCGCGAGCGGGGGCGGGTAGGCTGGCCGCTTGAAAAAAATACCAACAGTTGAGCGGACGCCTTGCGCCGCCATTCATTCGTGATGTTCTGGCCAGGTTTCGCAGCGGTGCGCTTGGCGCGCGCGATGCCGCTGCTGAACTGGATCTGAGCCGCAGCCGTCTCTACGTGCTGTATGCCGATTTTCTGCGCGCGTGGGCGCAGCGCCGGCAGCGTTCATGGGTGCCGGGTTGCTCCGGGGGCAGCCATCACCCCGTCTGGCCGCAGCCGGTCTGCGATCTGCTCGCCAAGCTGCTGCGCGCCCGTCCGCCGGCTTCCTACAGCTTCGCCGCCTGCGAGGTGCATCGCCGCCTGGGCCTGGTGCTCGACCGCGCCAGCGTGCGCCGCTGGGCGCTCGCTCGCGGCCTCGCGCCGGACACTCGCCACAAGCTCCCGCGCAAGCCGGTGCGCCGCTGGCAGGTCCAGCACGTTGGCCAGCTTTGGCAATACGACGCCTCGCCCCACCGCTGGTTTGGCCCCGACCACGCCCAGCTTCCCATGATCGAGATCATCGATGATCACAGCCGCGTGGTGCCGCTGGCCCGGCTCTATCCGCGCGAGTCTCTGCTCGCTCATCTGGACTTTCTTTCCAGCGCCTTCGCCGCCTGCGGTCTGCCGCTCGCCCTCTATGTCGATTACCACTCCTTCTTCTTCACCCACACGCCCGACGCCTTCACCCAGCTCGGCGAGTCCCTGCGCTTTTACGAAGTCTCCCTGCGCTACGCTCCGACCCCGCAGGCCAAGGGCAAAATCGAGCGTCTCCACGACTACTGGCAGAAGCGCCTCCCATCGCTCTTCGCCGCCGAGGCCGTCGCCTCCATCGCTCCGGCCAATGCCTGGATCGATCATCTGCGCATCCACCGCAACGAACACGAAAAACACCGCGAGATCGGTTCCACCCCGCACGCTGCCTGGCGGCTCGCCCTGCGCGAGAAACGTTCGGCTCTGCGTCCCGCCCCGCGCTGCCCGTGGTGGCCCTACGTCTGGAGCCAGCGCTCCAGCGCACGCGTCGACTCCGAGGGCCGCATCGCCATCGGCGCCACCCGCC
Source organism: Spartobacteria bacterium (assembly GCA_025355595.1). Lineage (GTDB taxonomy): Bacteria > Verrucomicrobiota > Verrucomicrobiia > Chthoniobacterales > Chthoniobacteraceae > SXWH01. The sequence goes on along the minus strand of JANXZI010000260.1, from coordinate 4,641 downwards.
TGCGCATCGACCGTCCGCCCGGCGCAAAAGTCATCCGCTGCCTCCACCCAAACGGCGACCACTCCATCCTCGCAGCTCCGCCTTCCAAACTTTCCAAACCCGTTCTCCTCCTCCATTCCCCGGCTCCACCATCTGTCCTGCTTTGACCGCACACTTTTGTCCTGCTTTGAGATCCTCACGACAGGCTTCGCGCCAGGGCTTGCGAAGTTTTTTTGCTGGCACACATTGCGCGCCATTCCATGCCCTCCGCCTCGCCACGCACGTCTGGATTTTTTGCCATCGCCATGGCGATCGCCTTGGCGGGCTCCGGGCGGCTCGACGCGGCGGCGGATTTTGCGAAGGACGTGCGGCCGCTGCTGGAGAACTACTGCTTCAAGTGCCATGCCGGGACGAAGAAGAAAGGCGGTCTGACGCTCGATGGATTCGATTCCACCGCTGCCGCCGCGAAGGATCCGAAGACGTGGGAGGCGGTGCTGGAAAATCTGCGCACGTCCGCGATGCCGCCGGATGACGAGGCGAAGCAGCCGAAGCTCGAGGAGCGCGAGCTGATGATGAAGTGGATCGAGTCCGCAATCTTTGCATCCGATCCGGACAAGCCGGACCCCGGACGCGTGACGATCCGCCGACTGAACCGCGCGGAGTACAACAACACGATCCGCGATCTCGTCGGCGTGAATTTTGAACCGGCGGATGATTTTCCCGCGGACGATTCCGGCTACGGCTTCGACAATATCGGGGACGCGCTCACGATGCCGCCGGTGCTTTTCGAGCGCTACCTCGCGGCGGCGGAGAAGGTGATGAGCGCGGCGATCCTGAACGATCACAAGCCCCGCACGGAGATCGTGCCGGTGCCGCTGCTCACGATCAAAGGCGGCCCGGAGCAGGGCAATACGGAGGCCTCCCGGCGCATTGACGAACGCGAGTCGCAGGTGAAGATCGATCTGCCACTCGCTGGGGAATACACGGTGCGCTTTGAAGCCTCAGCGCCGAAGGTCGGCGCGGAGCCCACGCGGATGGAAATGAAATTCGACGGGCAGACCGTGACCCTTCCGTCGCTCTCCGGCACCGCGGATGGACGCGTGCGGCTGACTGCGAAAATCAAAATCGCCGCGCCCGGCGCGCACACGTTCACGATGCACCTCGCGAACCAGATCGCGAAGCCGGAGATGGTGAAAGGCAAGCCCGTGAAGCGCAGCATCACCCTGCGGAAGCTCGAACTCATCTCGCCGCCGCAGCCGGTGAAGGCACCGGAGACGCAGCTCCGACTTTTCGCACCGGGACGCGGCCAGCCCTCGCTCGAGGCCTCGGCGCGGAAGATCCTCACGAGTTTTGCGAGCCGCGCATTCCGCCGCCCGCTCGCGGCGCAGGAGACGGAGCGCTTCATGTTCATCTACAAGACCGCCGGGCAGAAGGGCGGAAACTTCGAGCAGAGTGTGCAGACCGCGCTCACCGCGATCCTCGTGTCGCCGCATTTTCTTTTCCGCGGCGAGCTCCAGATCGAGCCGGACAATCCGCGCCACGCCTTTCCCGTGAACGAGTGGGCGCTCGCCTCGCGGCTCTCGTTTTTTCTGTGGAGCACGATGCCGGATGGGGAGCTCTTCGCACAGGCGCAGGCGGGCACGCTGCGGCAGAATCTCGACGCGCAAGTGCGGCGGATGCTCAAGGATCCAAGGTCGCGGGCACTCATTGAAAATTTCGCCGGCCAGTGGCTGCAGATCCGCAACCTCGCGCACGTGCAGCCCGATCCGAAGACGTTTTCCGAGTGGAATCACGATCTCGCGAACGCGATGGTGCGCGAGACGGAGATGCTCTTCGAGCACATCATGCGCGAGGACAAGCCGGTGACGGAACTGCTTGGCGCGGACTACACCTTCGTGAACGAGCGCCTCGCGAAGCTGTATGAGATCAACGGCGTGGAGGGCGATGCTTTCGTGAAGGTGAAGCTCCCGCCGCAGCGGCCCGGCGGCATCCTCGGCCACGGATCATTCCTCACGCTCACCTCGAATCCCACGCGCACCTCGCCCGTGAAACGCGGCAAGTATGTGCTCGAAAATCTGCTCGGCACGCCGCCCCCGCCGCCGCCGCCGAACGTGCCCGATCTGAATGACGGCAAGGGCGCGGAACTCAAGGGCACGCTGCGCCAGCGGCTTGAGCAACACCGGCAGGATCCGCTCTGTGCGAGCTGCCATGCGCGCATGGATCCCATCGGCTTCGGGCTGGAAAATTTCGACGGCATCGGTGGCTGGCGCGCGAAGGAAGGCGCGAACGCCATCGACCCCGGCGGCGTGCTCGTGAGCGGCGAGAAATTCCAGGGCCCCGTCGAGCTTCAGCGCGTGCTGCTCGGGCGCAAGCGCGGGGATTTCCTGCGCTGCGTGAGCGAGAAGATGCTCACGTATGCGCTGGGCCGCGGCATGGAATTTTACGACCGCACGGCGATCCAAAAGGTCGTCACGACGCTCGAAGGCAATGACGCGAAATTTTCCGCGCTCGTCCTCGGCATCGTGAACAGCGTGCCTTTCCAGATGCGCCGCGGCGAAGGCGACCACAAGCTCTTCGCCGACGCTGCCGCGGTGAAAAAGCCCGAGCCGAAACCCGCGGTTCCGCCGAAGAAAAAGCCGACGAAGTAACTGACTCGCCTTTTTCCAAAACCGCGCTTCATTTCCACCTCCATGCACATCCCCAATCGCTCGCTCGTCCTCCCACGGCGCACATTTCTCCGCGGCCTCGGCGCGTGCATCGCACTGCCATTCCTCGAAGCGATGACTCCGCCCGCGCGCGCGGCGGCACTCGGTGGCGCGGCACGCCGGATGGTTTTCATCTACCTGCCGAACGGCATGGATATGGAGAGCTGGACGCCCAGTGCTGCCGGCGCGTCCTACACTCTCCCGAGCACACTCCAGCCGCTCCAGGCGCACCGCGCGCACTTGTCCGTGCTCAGCGGACTCGCCCAGGTGAACGCGCGCCCGCTCGGCGACGGCCCGGGTGACCACGCACGCGCGAATGCGTGCTTCCTCACCGGCGCGCATCCGCGCAAGACGGCGGGCGCGGACATCAAGGTCGGCGTCTCGGTGGATCAATTCGCCGCGCTGCAGGTCGGGAAAAATACGCGCCTGCCTTCGCTCGAACTGAGCTGCGATGTTTCCAACAAGCAGGCCGGCGCGTGCGACAGCGGCTACGCGTGCGCTTACCAAAACAACCTCTCGTGGCGGAATGAAAACACGCCGATCCCCGCGATTGCCGATCCGCGGCTGGTCTTCGAGCGGCTCTTCGGTGCGGCGGAAGATCCCGATCTCGCCGCGGGCCGCGCCCTCCGTGAATCCTGCCGCGGCAGCATCCTCGACCTCGTGCGCGGCGACGCGAAGGCGCTCCAGGGCAGCCTCGGCGCGACGGACCGCCGGAAGCTGGACGAATACCTCACCGCGCTGCGCGAGACGGAGGTGGCCATCGCTCAGAATACAAAATTCAAGACTGCCTCGCCCGTGCCGAACATGGTGAAGCCCGACGGCATCCCGAGTGATTTCGGGCAGCACCTCAAGGTAATGTACGACCTGCTCGCCTTCGCGCTTGCGACCGACTCGACCCGCATCGCCACATTCATGGTCGCCCGCGATGGCAGCAACCGCAGTTACCCGTGGATCGGCGTGAACGACGGCCACCACGAACTCTCACACCACGGCAATAACGCCGAGAAGAAGGCGAAGATCGCGAAAATCAACCGCTGGCACATCGAGCAGTTCGCGGGATTTCTCACGAAGCTCCAGACGCTCCGCGAAGGCAGCGGCACCGTGCTCGACAATTCCATGATCGTCCTCGGCAGCGGCATCGCCGACGGCAACAAGCATGCCCACGACAATCTCCCCGTGCTCCTCTGCGGCGGCGGTGGCGGCAAGCTCAAGCCGGGCCGTCATGTGCAGTTCGGAAAAGAGACGCCGATGACAAATCTCTACCTCTCGATGCTGGACCACATGGGTGTCCGCACCGCGAAGCTCGGCGACAGCACGGGCAAGCTGGAAAATATCTGACCTGCAGCCGCGGCGCGGCGAATTCCCGCTTGCGATGGGTTTTCCTGCACGGCAACGATGCGCGCATGAAATCCCTCCGCACACTCGCCGTCCTCGTCGCCGCCATCTTCGCCATCCTGCCCGCGCGGGCGGAGGACTGGACGCCGGAGCCGGGCTTCATCTCGCTCTACAATGGCAAGGATCTCACGGGCTGGGGCTATCGCGACAAGGAGCTGAAAGTGGTGGAGACTTTCGACGGCAAGACGGAGGCGAGCGACGGACGCTACACGGCAAAGCCGGGCATCCTCGTGGTGAATGCAGCGGACCTCGCGAAGGGGCCGAAGCTGCGGCAGCTCTACACGACGAAGGAATTCCCGAAGAATTTCATCCTGAAGATCGAGTTCCGCGCGGCGGTGAATGCGGACAGCGGCATCTTCCTGCGCAAGCCACAGCTTCAGTGCCGCGACTATCTCGTCGCCGGGCCTTACAAGACGCTGAAGAAATACAAGGCGCAGGACTGGAACACGATCATCGTGACGGTGAAGGACAATATCGCGCACTGCGAATGCAACGGCGAGGTGCTGGAGGATGCGCTGAAGCTGCCGGAGACCGGCCCGATCGGGCTGGAGGCGGATCGCGA
>JANXZI010000689.1 GCA_025355595.1 Spartobacteria bacterium | reverse complement strand
GCATCGCGCGTGAACATGGCGGCGAGATCCGACACGAGCACCGCGAGGGCGGCGGGAGCAGGTTCACGCTGCGGTTGCCGACATCACCCGAAAAACATGAGCGCGTCGCAGTCTGAAAATGCCCCGGCGATTATTTACGCGAATGGGCGCGCTTTGCCTTCGATTGCACCGCTGCTCTCCGTGCCCGCGACAACCTTTCAAGATCGTGAGTTCGCCCTTGATGATGACTGTGTTCAGCTTTGCTTGAACGTGAGCGCATGCTTCGGACGATCCTATGCTTACGACTCGGACGAACTCCGTTCAGTCGTGAACAGACTGTCTGGAAAATTCACCGGGCAGCGACAACTATTGATTTCAAAAATCGCCGAGTGGAACGACGAGCGGCAATATTTTGACGGAACACCTGAGGAGGTCTTGAATGTGTGGCTGGCGACATTTGATTTGATCGCGACGGCCTGTGACGAAGGCAAAAATGTCCGTATCGAAGACCCGAACACCGAAAGACAGGCACAGTGCCGCAAACAAGCCGAAAGCTGGGCAGCATTTTTAAATCAGCAGAAAAAAAACTTCCGATGAAAAAACACATCCTAATCGTCGAGGACGACGCGCACATCCGGCTCGGGCTTTGCGAGGCGTTGCGCGCAGAGGGCTACGACGTCACCGACTGCTGCTCGGGCACCGAGGCGCTCCCGCTTTTCAAGCAGCGCAAGCCCGACCTCGTGGTGCTCGACATCATGCTGCCGGGCAAGAGCGGCTACGACATTTGCCGCGAAATCCGCGCGACGAAAAGTCGCGTGCCGATCCTCATGCTCAGTGCGAAGGGGCAGGAGGTGGACAAGGTCGTGGGCCTCGAACTCGGCGCGGACGACTATGTGACAAAACCATTTTCACTCCGCGAACTTCTCGCGCGCGTGCAGGCGTTGCTGCGCCGCGCAGAGTTTGCGACGGAGCCTGCGGGCGATGTGCCGGATGAGATCAAATTTGGCAAAGTGCGGATCGAGACGAAGGCGCTGCGCGGGGTGCGCGGGAAGGAAAAATTCGATCTCACGCCGCGCGAGTTGAGCGTGCTCGCGCTGCTTTTTCGCGAGCGCGGAAACGCGGTCTCGCGCGACAAGATCCTGAACGAAGTCTGGGGCATCGAATACTACGGCACGACGCGCACGCTCGATCAGCTCATCGTGAAGCTGCGGCAGAAGATCGAGGATGAGCCGGGCGAGCCGGGACATCTGCTCACGGTGCATGGCCTTGGTTACCGCCTCGATGTGTAGCGACCGCAGTGCCGGAACGGGCGCGGCTCACGCTCTTCCTGCGGATTCAGGGCAATCGCATCAAGATGATCTGTCAGCCCGAGGAGCAGCAGTTTTAGGACATGGATGAGACGCCTGCGGCGGGCTCAACGTCGAACATCGAACATCTAACTTTTAACGCCGAATGGAGCGCAGTCTGCTGCCGGCTGGTGGACCTTAAAAGTTTGGGGTTAGGCGTGAGATGTTAGACGTTCAGCCCCGCGCAGCGGGATTCCGCCTGCGATGCCAGGCTCGCAAATTTTGATGCGTTTGCCCTGCCTGCGGATCAACCTGCGCTTGTCTGGCATTTCCGGACCATGCTAAAGACATCACCATGAATCCAAGACACCTCCTCCCATTCGCCGCTGCCGTCATCACGATGGCGTCCACCATCCCCACGACGATCGCCGCACCGGCGGCAAAATCCCAAGGCGCCGCGCCCGCGGTCGGCGAGACTTTTGAGCTGAAGTTCACGGACAGCCACGGGAAGAAAATAGATCTCGCGGCGCTCAAGGGCAAAGTCGTGCTCGTGGATTTCTGGGCCACGTGGTGCGGGCCGTGCGTGGCGGAAGTTCCGAACGTCGTGAAGACCTACGAAAAACTCCACGACAAGGGATTTGAGATCATCGGCATCTCGCTGGACTCGGACAAGGCGGCGCTGACGAAGTTCACGAAGGACAAGAAAATGACTTGGCCGCAGTATTTCGACGGCCTCGCATGGAAGAACAAGCTCGCCACGAAGTTTGGCATCCACAGCGTCCCTTCGATGTGGCTTGTGGACAAGGAAGGCAAGCTGGTGAGCACCGAGGCCCGCGCTGGCCTCGAGGCACAGGTCGAGAAGTTGCTGGCGAAATAGCGCACGCTGCCCGCACTCGATCCGTCCACGGCGTCCAGCGATCCATTGTCAGGCTCGGAAGCCGCGTCCGGTTCGCGTCGAAATTCGGATTGCCTGCGAGGGCTTCACCGCTAGCTTCGCCGCCCTCTCAAATTCCATTTCACCATGAGCCATTCCCTTCCCAAACTTCACAACGCAATGTGGCCCGGTCTCGTCGGCAAAGGCACTGGCGAAGGACAGGAGCCGCCGATCAGTCTGGAGCGGATGCTCGACCTCACGGCGGCGGCAAATGTGAACGGCTCGAAGTTTGACGGGATCGATTATTTCCTCTTCCTCCCGCACACAAATCCCGAGGCGAGCGACGACGAACTGCTGAAAATCGCCGACCTCATCGCGGGCAAGGGATTCAATGTCGGCTCGCTCGTCGCGCCGGTGTGGGGCGGCACGATCGGCGATTCCGCGATGGGCGACGCGGCACAGCGGGAGAAATTTCTGAGCGCGGTAAAGATGGCCTGCCGCATCGGCGGCATTTTCAAGAAGCACGGCGTGCGCAAGTATGGCGTCATCCGGATTGATTCCGCGGAGTTCGGCGTGAACAAGTGGGGCGAAAATCCGACGGCGAACACGGCGAAGATCGCGGAGACTTTCCGCGAAGCGGGCAAGATCGCCGAGCAGCACGGCGAGCGTCTGGCGGCGGAAGGCGAAATCTGTTGGGCAGGAATGCACTCGTGGAAGGACATGCTCGACTTGCTCGAAGCCGTGGGCATGCCGAAGACGGTCGGCTTCCAGGCCGACCTCGCGCACACCTACCTCTATCTCCTCGGCTACAACGCGCCCGAGCACGCGCTCGTGAAGGAAGGCTACAGCGCCGCGGAATTTTACGCCGCTTACGAAAAGATGACGGACAAGCTGCGCCCGTGGACGTTCGATTTCCACGTCGCGCAAAACGACGGCCAAGTCCACGGCGCAGGCGCGCACGACAAGACCGGCAAGCACTGCCCCGCCGATGATCCGAACGGCAAACTCGATATCGTGAAATGCGCCGGCTACTGGCTCAAAGACGCCGCCACCCGCGGCATCCAGCACATCTGCTGGGACGGCTGCATGTTCCCGAATGCGAAGCTGGAACAGGCGCAAACGTGGAACGCGATCCTCGATGTGATGATCAAAGTCCGCGCCGCGCACGGCTGGAGCTGAGCGCCATTTGACAAAGCGCACGCTTTCCCGGACGCTTTGCGTATGACTTCCCTTCCTGTCACGCAGGCCCGCTCCCGGCTTTACCAGCTTCTCGATGAGGCGGCGGATTCGCACGAGCCGATCCAGATCACGGGGAAGCGTGCCAATGCGGTGCTCGTGTCCGAGGGGGATTGGCGCAGCATTCAGGAGACGCTTCACCTCATTTCGATTCCCGGGATGCGCGATTCGATTCGCAAGGGAATGGCGGAGAAGCTCGGCAAGGCCTCCAGCA
>JANXZI010000255.1 GCA_025355595.1 Spartobacteria bacterium | reverse complement strand
CGACACGACGCCCAACCTCGTAGCGGAGGGGAAACACGCGGCCGTGTACCGCAATATCTACGCCCACGCGAGCCAGACGTATTGCTCGTTTCGGTCGATCAATTTCTCCATCTATCCGGGGTTGCCGTGGCTCTTTGCGCCCTACGGCGGGAGGCCGATGGCGCCGGCGATGGCGACGGTGCTGCGCGCGCAGGGCCACCGCTCGATCTATCTCCACAACGGCTCGCTCGAATGGAGCGGTGACAGCCGGATGCTCACTGAGCGTTACGAGCGTGCGGAGGATTACGCCGACTGGAAATGCGAGAAGCTCACGTCGTGGGGCGCGGCGGACCGATGCACGATTGACCGGCTCATCGCGTGGCTGGATGAAAAAAAGGGCGCACCTTTTCTCGCCCACTGCTGGACGGATCAGACGCACGATCCCTATCCCGCGAGCCCCGGCATGGAGGCGGTGGATTTTTTTCACGGCCAGCCGCCTCCGCCGCACGCGGCGGCGCTCTCCCGCTATCTCAATGTGCTGCGCGAAGCGGATCGGCAGGTCGAGCGCATCTTCGCCGCGCTGCGCGAACGCGGGCTGGCGGATGACACGCTCGTGGTCGTGACCGGCGATCACGGCGAGGCTTTCGGCGATCCGCACAGTCAGCGTGGGCACGGCCTCACGGTGTATGAGGAGGAGATGAACGTGCCGCTGATGCTGTGGAATCCGCGGCTCTTTCCCGGCGGCCAGCGGCTCGATGCCGTCGGGGGCCATGTGGATGTGAATCCGACGATCGCGGACATTCTCGGCGTGAAGCCCTCCGGCGAATGGCAGGGCCACAGCCTGTTCGATCCCGCGCGGCCCGACAGCGCATTCTTCATGGCAACCATCTCCGCCGAATACCTTTTCGGACTCCGCGACGGGCCGTGGAAATACGTGCTCGACGCGACGAGCGGCCGCGACTCGCTGCACGATCTCGCCGCCGACCCGCTGGAGCGGGAAAACCTGGCCGCCCGTGAACCCGACCGTTGCCGACGCATGCGTCAGCGCGTCTCGGCATGGGTGGCATTCGAGGAGGATTTCCTGCGCGCGCGGAGGGACTGAGCCGCGTGATTGCGGCGATTTGGTAATCGCCTCTCCGAGTGCGGCGGCTGCGGGTTTCGTCATTCGTCATCCGTGATTCTGCGAGAGGAACATTGAACTGACGCGCGCGCCAGCTAGCGTGGGGGAGCTTTTTCCTCTCAACCCTCTACCCTCAACTCTCAACTTTCCCCATGGCCCAGGCAATCATTGACCCCGAGGAAGTGCGGCGCTTTGCGAAGGAGATGAAGCGCTTCAACGACGACGTGCAGGCAAAGGCGGGATCGCTCCAGGCGCGGTTCACGGCGCTGGGGAGCACATGGCAGGATCAGGAGGCGGAAAAATTTGCGGAGGAGTTCCTCACCACGATGAAGGTGCTGAAGAAATTCGTGGAGATCGCGGAGAAGCACACGCCCTACCTGCTGCGCAAGGCGCAGCGCATCGAGGAATACCTGAACCAGAGGTAGGGGAGAAATTTTGAATGCTGAATTTTGAATTCTGAGTTCGGATTTGGCGCGGCGGTTTTCCCTCTCAACCCTCAACCCTCAACCCTCAACTCTCAACTCCCCCGATGAGCACGCAGGTCAGGATCACTTCGACGGATGCGCTGGATGCGTTTCGCGCGAGCCTGATCATTTTCGTGACGAAGGCGCGCGAGGCGGTGGACACATCGCGCGACCGGGTGCGGCGGACGCGGAACTGGCTCCAGCACGAGCAGCGAATCCACTGGGAGGGGGAAATCCGCAAACGCCAGCGGCATCTGGATCAGGTGGTGCAGGAGCTTTACAGCGCGCGGCTGACGCAACTGACGGGCGCCATCGCAATCCGCGAGGCGGTGGTGCGCAAGGCGAAGTCCGCCGTGGAGGAGGCGCAGACGAAGCTGCGCAATGTAAAAAAGTGGAACCAGAATTTCGACGCGGCGGCGGATTCGCTCGTGAAGAAGCTCGACGGATTCCGCGAATATCTCGATCATGAGATGCCCGATGCGATCACCTTCCTCTACCGCGCCCGTGAAATCCTCGACGCTTACACGGAGCGGAATGCACCCGTGGAAAAGCCTGCGCCGCCCGCCGCGGACGCGCAGCCTGGCTCTGCGCGCGCAGAGCCTGCGCCGGATGCTCCACTTTCAGAACCCGGAGTGAACCCATGAGCAACGCGAGCAATGCATCGCTGCTGCAGGCGATCAAGGATCTGAACCAAAGCTGGGAGCGCACGAAGGAGACGTGGCGCGATCTGAAGGCGGCGGAATTTGAGCACAACTATCTCGAGCGCCTGCCGAATCTCACAGCGCGGACCTCGACGGCGATGGATGACATCGCAACGCTGATTAGAAAGGTGCAGCTCGACTGTGAGTAGCGGCACGGATTTGCGATTCACGCACGCGACGGAGCTGCTCGCGAAGCTCACGCGCACCGTCGCGGATTTCGCGAGGCAGGAAGCCGAGTTGACTGCCGCGCTTTCGGTGAAGAGCCGGCAGGAAATCCGGCGTCACCGCGAGGCGGCGCACAAGGTGGACGCGGCGCTCGCGGAGCATCTCACCGGGGTGGAGGCGGTGTCGGCGAAACGCGCGGACATCGTGCAGGCGATCCATGACCGCCGCCTCGGGCGCGTGCAGCGCGCGCACGGGCTGCTGTCGCGCACGCTCCCGAAACGTGCCGGGGACGCGAAGGGAAACTGGCTCGCAAAACTCCAGATGCGGAAGCTGCAGGCGGACCGTGCATTTGCCGCGAACAACAAGCAGCACGCCGCGGAGCACGCCGGGCTCTCGCAGACGCTCGCGCAGCACCGCGCGGCGCTTGATGCGCTCACGGCGGAGACGATGAAGGCATTCGGCGGCTACGGCGAATTCGCGCAATCGCTCGTGGAGCGCGAGGGTGAAAAAGATGAGGACCCGGCGTCCGAAAATTTCCCCGGCGAGATCGAGGCGCGCATCGCGGCGGCGAATGCGCAGCTTGCGAAGTTCCGCTCGCTGCCGCTGCCGAGATTTTTCGGAACGATGCCGCTCGCGGCGTGCATTGTCCTCGCACTGGTCGTGGGCGGGGCAATGAGTTTTGTCCGCGGCTTTTCCTCGCCGCTGTGGGCCGTCGGCGGGATGGCCGCCGCAGTGCTCGCCGCTGCCTGTGTCGCCGTGTACGTGAGCGGAAAAAATGGCGCGCGCGACGAGGCTGCGCGCACGGGTGCGTCGGTTCTCGATGCGTATCGCGCGCTGCGTGCGGGTCTCGTCGCCGCGGACTCGCTGCACCGTTCGGAGCGCAAGCGCATCCAGGCCGAATACGACGGCATCTGCGCGGATGTGGAGGAAAAGTGGGCGGCGGCGGACGGCGTCGAGGGGAAATTCACCGACGCGGGACGGCGCAAACTGGAACCGCAGCTCCCGCGCATTTTGCAAAAGCTCGCTGCGCGGCTGAAGCGCGACCTCGGCAGAATCCGTGAGCGAACGGATGCGAAGGCGGGGCAGTTTCAGGCGGACGCAGGGGGCAGGCGGCAGCAGATTGACGCTGAGCACCAGACCGCGATGACGGTGATCCTCGCGGACGAGAAGGCGCGATGGGACACGCTCGATGCGGCCTGGCAGGGACAGATCGCGCCGATTTTCGCGGAAATCGCCGCGCTAAATTCCGCGCTCTCGCCGGACTTTCCTGAGTGGAATGCGCAGTTCGTCGAGGCGTGGAAGCCGTCCGCGCATTTTACGCCGGCGACGAAATTCGCGCAGTTCACGCTCGACCTTGCGAAACGAAAGGATGCCTCGACCGCGGTCTCGCGGCTCGCGCTGCCGGGTGCGCCGCAGGTGTCCATCCCGCTCGCGCTCACCTATCCCCAGCAGGGCTCGCTGCTTTTCGAGACGAAGGAATCCTGCGGCGGCGAGGTGGCGCGCGTGCTGAACAATGTGATGCTGCGGCTGCTCACGACGACTCCTCCGGGGAAGGTGAGCTTCACGATCATTGATCCCGTCGGACTCGGCGAAAATTTTGCGGGGCTCATGCACCTCGGCGATTACGAGGAGGCGCTCATCAACAGGCGCATCTGGACGCAGCGCGATCAGATTGACGAGCGGCTCACGGAGCTGAACGCGCACATCGAGAAAGTAATCCAGATGTATCTGCGCAACGAGTACGCGAACATCACCGCCTACAACGAGCAAGCGGGCACGGTCGCGGAAAAATACCTGTTCCTTGTCGTCGCGGATTTTCCAAACGGCTTCAGCGAAGCCTCGGCGCAGCGGCTGCAAAGCATCGCGATCAGCGGGCCGCGCTGCGGCGTGTTCACGCTCATCCACTGGGATCAGCGCCACGCGCTGCCGGACGGGTTTGCGATT
>JANXZI010000653.1 GCA_025355595.1 Spartobacteria bacterium | reverse complement strand
CGGCGACGACGCGCTCAACGCGGCATTCGAGGCGAATGCACGCGATGTCGCGCGCGTCGGGGGCAGCTAGAAAACTGGTGCAGACCTCGCAACGGTTCCTATCTTCACACCATGCTTATCGAATACATCCAAGCCGCGATGACTCACGCGGCGTTCGAGCAGATGGAAGACGGCCGTTATTTCGGCACCATCCCGCCGTGCGAGGGTGTCTGGGCCGATGGCGACACGGTGGATGCGACGCGTGAGATGCTGCGTGAAGTGCTGGAGGACTGGCTGATTGTGAGCTTCCGCCACAACATTGAAATCCCCGTCGTGGACGGCTGGGACATCAATCCGAAACCAGTGTCGGAGGAGTATGCCGAAACCAATCAAGCGGCGTGAATTTCTCCGGCGATTGCCAGTGCTCGAATGGCTCGGCCCGGAAGCGGGAGGGAAGCATCCGATCATGAGAAAGACCGGACGCAAACCGATTCACATCCCGAATCCGCACGGCAGCGATCTCGATTGGACCATCGTGAAGCGAATCCTCGTTCAGGCTGGGATCGACCCAGCGGAATGGGAGAAACTGGGCGAATAATTTTTCAAAGACACAACCATGGGAAAACCGACAGGCTTCATCGAATATCTCCGCGAGATTCCCGCGGACCGCGCACCCCTCGAACGCATCCGGGACTGGAATGAATTCCACCTGCATATGCCGGAGCCCGCGCTCAAGACGCAGGGCGCGCGCTGCATGGATTGCGGCGTTCCATTTTGCCACACCGGCACGCTCATCAGCGGCATGGCGAGCGGCTGCCCGATCCACAACCTCATCCCCGAGTGGAACGATCTCGTCTATCGCGGACTGTGGAAAGAAGCGTTGGAGCGGCTGCACAAGACGAACAACTTTCCTGAGTTCACCGGCCGCGTGTGCCCCGCGCCGTGCGAAGGCTCGTGCGTGCTCGGCATCAATGCGCCGCCGGTCACGATCAAGAACATCGAGGTCGCGATCATTGACCACGGCTGGGCGAACAACCTCGTCGTCGCGGAGCCGCCGGAGAAGCGCACGGGAAAAAAAATTGCCGTCGTCGGCAGCGGACCGGCGGGACTTTGCGCGGCAGCGCAGCTCAACAAGGCCGGGCACACCGTCACGGTCTATGAGCGCGCGGATCGGCCCGGCGGGCTGCTCATGTACGGCATCCCGAATCCGAAGCTCGACAAGGAGCAAGTCGTGCTCCGCCGCATCGATCTGCTGAAGGCCGAGGGTGTAAATTTTGTCTGCAACACCGAGGTCGGCAAAAATCTTCCTGCGGAAAAACTGCTCGCCGAGTCCGACGCCGTGATCCTCGCGACCGGGGCGACGAAGCCGCGCGACCTTCCCATCGAGGGCCGCCATCTCAAAGGCGTCCACTTTGCGATGGAATTTCTCACCGCGAACACGAAGTCGCTTTTGGACAGGCACCGCAATGGCGACTTCATCGATGCGACGGGCAAGGACGTGGTCGTCATCGGCGGCGGCGACACCGGCACCGACTGCGTGGGCACCTCGATGCGCCACGGCTGCAACTCGCTCGTCCAACTCGAAATCCTGGCGAAGCCGCCGATGGATCGCGCGGCGGACAACCCGTGGCCCGAATGGCCGAAGACCTACAAGATGGACTACGGCCAGGAGGAGGCCGCCGCGAAATTCGGCGGCGACCCGCGCGTGTATTTCACGACCGCGACGAGGTTCGAGGGCGACGCGAAGGGCCAACTGAAGGCCGTGCATGTCGTGAGCGTCGAGTGGAAGAAAAACGACAAGGGCCAGTTCGGCCCCGTGCCCGTGCCCGGCACCGAGAAGGTGCTGCCCGCGCAACTCGTGCTCCTCGCGATGGGCTTCCTCGGGCCAGAGCAGCCGCTGCTCGATTCGCTGAACGTCGAGCGCGATCCGCGCAGCAACGTGAAGGCTGACCACGGTAAATACACCACGAGCATCCCGAAAGTTTTCGCCGCCGGAGACTGCCGCCGCGGACAGAGCCTCGTCGTCTGGGCCTTCAACGAAGGCCGCGGCGCCGCGCGCGAGTGCGATCGCTTCCTGATGGGCGCGACAGATCTTCCGTAGCTGCCGACGGGAGGAGGCGGGCACACTCGAATGCGAGGGCGAGGCACCCGTTTCCAATGTGGGAGTTCAATCGTCAGGAAGCTGACGCGGCCCCCCAAAGGAGAATCCGAAATTTCGAGAGCACCTGCGTGAATGGCACAAGCGTTTGCGTTCGAGCGTGCCCGATTGGTTTTAGCACTGAGGGGTAGGAATCGCTAGCTCGCGAGTGCCGCACATTCCCATTGCACGGCGGCGGTGCGGCGGATGAAAGTGCGGGGATGAATTCCCTCTCGCGCCGCCGCTTCCTTGCCACGTCCTCAGTCGCGCTGTTCGCGCTGCAGTTTTCGCAGGCTGCGGAACCGGAGTGGGTGCCGCTTTTCGATGGCAA
>JANXZI010000597.1 GCA_025355595.1 Spartobacteria bacterium | reverse complement strand
TGAATGACCGCGCCGCCGGCATCTATGCCGATCCGTCGCGCGTGCATGCGGTCACGAGCCCGCACTGCTGCCGATATTGCCCGATGTGGACGAGCCTGCCGATCTGCCCGACTGGCGGATTTTGCAAAGCGAACTCCGGCGCATCTCCGTCATCATCCCCACTCTGAATGAAGCCGCGCACCTTCCCGAAACCCTGCGCCATGTCGCCGCCGCCAAGCCGCACGAGATCATCGTCGCCGACGGAGGCAGCACGGATGCAACCCTCGAAATCGCCTCGCAAGCCGCGGCGCGCATCGTGCGCAGCGAGCGCGGACGCGGAGCGCAAATGAACGCCGGTGCAAGAGCGGCCAGCGGAGAACTGCTCTTCTTCCTCCACGCCGACACGCTCCCGCCTCCACGCTATGACGATGCGATCCGCGAGACGCTGAGCAGTCCGCAAAACATCGCCGGAGCCTTCCATTTTTCCCTGCGCGAACCGAGGCCCGCCGGTGCGGCGATCATCGAAAAATTCACCGCGTGGCGCAACCGGTGGCGTTCGCTCCCGTACGGCGATCAGGGCATCTTCATTCGCAGGCTCGCCTTCGAGGCTCTCGGTCAGTTTCCAAAATGGCGGATGCTCGAGGACATCGAATTCATCCGCCGCGCGCGCCGCCACGGCCGGGTGGTCATCCATCCCGCGGCAGCGCAGACCTCCGCGCGCCGCTGGCAGCAGCACGGCGCGATTCGCACGTTCCTGCGTCATCAGGTGATTCTCCTCGGCTACTACGCCGGAGTCTGGCCATCGCGCGAGGAGCGCTTGCCTTAGGCGCTCTCCAGCGCGCCTCCGAATTGCCGCCGCAGCTATTGCCCGCGGATCTTTGCGAGGAGGTCGGCGAGTTCCTTCACCTTTTCCGGCTTCTCTGCGGCGAGGTTTTTCGTCTCGCCGAGGTCTGCGGAAAGATTGAAAAGCTGCATGTTCGCGGCGGGCGGCGCGGGCTTCACGTTGTTGCCCGGCGCATCCTTGCGGCGCTGGGCTTTCGGCTGCACACCACCGCGGCGCGGATCGTTGGCACCGGCACCGGAGCCGGCGGTGTTCAGTTTCCAATTTCCAGCGCGGAATCCGAATGGGCCGTTCACGCCGCCATTGTGCGCGACGAAAGTCTCGCGCGGCGATTTCTGCGTCTCGCCGAGGATCACGGGCAGCACATTGATGCTGTCGCGGCAGCCGCCGTCGGGGATTTTCACGCCGGTGAGCGCGGCGAAGGTCGCGGGCATATCGAGGTGCGCGATGAGCGCGGCGCTCTCGGTGCCGGGTTTGATCTTGCCGGGCCAGCGCGCGATGAACGGCACGCGGTGACCACCTTCGAGGACGTTGCCCTTGTGGCCGTTCAGCGGCGTGTTCGGGTTGTAGTCGAAGCTACCCACGTCTTCGTAGCCGTCATCCATCACGCCGCCGTTGTCGCTCGTGAAGATGAACAGCGTCTTCTCCGTGAGCCCGAGCGCGTCGAGCTTCGTCATCATTTTGCCGACGGCGTCGTCGAGCTCGTGAATCGCATCGCCGCGCGTGCCCACCTTGCTCGTGCCCTTGAAGCGCTCATGCGGCACGCGCGGAACGTGGATGTTGTGCGTCGCGTAGTACAGGAAAAATGGCGCTGAGCCTGCCGAAGCGCTCTCCTCGATGAACTTCAGCGCCTTGCCCGCGAAGGTGTCGCCCATGTCTTCGTCCTTCCAGCGCGCCGCCTTCCCGCCGGTCATCCAGCCGATGCGGCCGACGCCGTTCACGATGGTCATGTCGTGCCCGTGCGTGTGCTTGAGCTTCAGCAATTCAGGATTTTCCGCGCCCGTCGGTTCCGTGCCGACCTTCACCTTGTAGCTCACGGTGATTGGATCTTTCGGATCGAGGCCGACGACACGATGCCCCTCGACAAACACCGTCGGCACGCGGTCGCCCGTCGCCGCCATGATGAACGAATAATCGTAGCCGAGTTCCAGCGGGCCGGGTTTGATTTCGCCATTCCAATCCGGCCCGCTTTCGGGCCCGAGTCCGATATGCCACTTGCCGACCGCGCCCGTCCGGTAGCCCGCGGATTTCAACAGCGAGGCAGTGGTCGGCGTGCCGACTGGAATGCTCAGCGGCGCATCGCCCGGCGCGATGCTCGATCCCGGCACCTGACGCCACGAATACACGCCCGTGAGAAACGCGCGTCGCGTCGGCGTGCAGGTGGACGCGGGCGAATGCGCATCCGTGAAGCGGCAGCCCTGCGCCGCGAGCCGATCCAGGTTCGGCGTCTTCGCGTGCTTCGCGCCGTAGCACGAGAGGTCCGCATAGCCGACGTCGTCGGCGAGGAGGAAGATGATGTTCGGCTTATCCGCTGAACGCGCGGCGGCAGCGGCAAGGACAAAGGCGGCGAATATAACGAGGGGAGATTTCATGGGTGCGGTGGCAGGTCGAAGCTTGTAGCGGGGTTCCGCGTCGCTGTCAGCAGTGCGGAGCAGTCTGTTCAAGTCTTTGCCCCCCCACCCTTCCCCTGCTATCCCTCCGCCATGACCGCCCAATCTCCCTTCACTGCTTCCGTGTGGCTTTCATGGGCGGGGAATCTGGAAACAGGTCGCAGCCTCCACGTCTCGCGAATCGAAACCAAATGGATTCAACGAATCCTTTCTTCATAGACTCGCGCGTGGCCTCGGCAGTGGTCGTGGTGCTGTTTTGCGCGGCTACCGCACTCTTGGAGTATAGCGGCAACCAGATTTGGGGCAACTGTCGGCAGTCGCGGACCGAGCGTTGTCGAAGATCTAAGCGGTTTCGTCACGGTCGCCTTCCAATCGTGGCTTTCGTGCTTTTTCCGTGGTGCGGGGTTTTAGGCTATCTGGGAGAGGGTTGGGACATCGTGGGGGATGCGCTTGCGTCAAGCATCTCCGCAGCATTGCTTTTCTCGCTCCTTCGCCTTCTCACGCGCCACTTTCCCCGCGCAGCCCGAGGCATTCTTGCGCTCCTCCTATTTTGCGCTGTCGTGGATACCTATTCGTTCGCCAAGGACATGCAGCTTCTAAGGATCATCGAAAAGAACGACGGGCCCGGGCTTCATCCGTAATGCCCTGAAACCCTACTCCAGCCGCACGATGCCCGTGCCTTTCTCGATCTTCCCGATGGTGCGGGCCGTGAGCTTTTTTGCGACGGTGGTGGCGTCCTTTGGAGAGACGATGATCGTCATGCCGATGCCCATGTTGAAGACCTGATACATCTCGGCGTGATCCACTTTGCCACCGCGCTCGATGTGCTGGAAAATGGCGGGCACTTTCCACGACGAGGTGGCGATGACGGCGTCGCAGTTCTTCGGGAGGACGCGGGGCATGTTGTCCACGAGGCCGCCGCCGGTGATGTGGGCGAGGCCTTTGATTAAGGATGAAGGCTGAGGGCTGAAAGATGAAGTGCGGCGCGTCTTTCTGCCTTCATCCTTCATCCTTCCGCCTTCGAGCGAAGCGAGCAGCGGCTGGTAGTTGCGGTGAACGCGGAGGAGTTCGTCGGCGAGGGTTCCTTTTACGCCGGCGAGCTTGCTGGTGAGCTTGAGACCCATTTGATCAAAGAGGACTTTGCGGGCGAGGGTGTAGCCGTTGGTGTGCAGGCCGTTCGAGTCGAGGCCGAGGACGATGTCGCCGGGGCGGATGCGGGAGCCGTCGAGGAGCTTCGGGCGGTCCACGACGCCGACGATGGTGCCGGCGAGATCGTATTCGCCGGGCGCATACATGCCGGGCATCTGCGCGGTCTCACCGCCGACGATGGCACAACCGGCGGCCTTGCACGCTTTGGCAAAGCCTTTGAGCAACTGCGTGAAGACGGCGGGCTCGAGTTTTTCCGCGCCGATGTAGTCGAGGAAGAAGAGCGGGCGCGCGCCGATGACGGCGATGTCGTTCACGCAATGGTTCACGAGATCCTGGCCCATCGTGTCGTGACGTCCGGTCATGAAGGCGAGCTTCAGCTTCGTGCCCACGCCGTCCACGGACGAGACGAGGACCGGGTCCTTCATCCCGCGGAAATCCGGCCGGAACAGCCCGCCGAATCCGCCGATGCGCCCGAGCACCTCGGGCCCATGCGTGCCCTTCACGAGCGCCTGGATGCCGCTCTTGACGCGGTTGCCGAGGTCCACATCCACGCCGGCGGCGGCGTAGGCTTTCTTGGATTGCGGATTGCGCATTGCGGATTGCGGATTTTTGGACATTGGGAAAGCAGTCGTGGTTGTGAAAGTTTTCAGCCCAGAGGGCTGGAGGAAATTAGCCGGTGGTCGAGCGAGCGTAGCGAGCGAAAACCACCGGATCCCGGCGGAAAAATGAATCGCACCCCAGCAGGGGTGCATGGAATCTCGCGGCATGCCCTCCACGCATCTGAGCCTCCATTACCACCTCGTCTTTTCCACCAAAGAACGCCGCGCGATCATCGCTCCCGACTGGCGCGAACGGCTGCACGCCTACATGGGTGGCATCCTGAAGGACATGGATGCGGTGCCGCAGGGCATCGGCGGCGTCGCGGATCACGTGCATCTGCTCGTCGGACTGAAGGCGACGCATTGCCTCGCGGACGTGATGCGCGATCTGAAACGCGGATCGTCGGAGTGGGTGCATGACACGATCCGGGATCGTGCGTTTGCGTGGCAGGAGGGATACGGCGCATTCACAGTGAGCGCGACGGTGCGTGACGAGGTGCGTCTCTACATCGCGCGGCAGGAGGAGCAGCATCGCACTCGGACATTCCGCGAGGAATATCTCGAATTCCTGCGGCGCGGAGGCGTGGAGTTTGACGAGCGGTTTGTGGATTGATCCGTGGGTTCCGCGCGCCCCTCCGGGGCGCATGATTTTTTTGGTGATGTGATCCGGTGGTGTTCGCTCGCTGCGCTCGCTCGACCACCGGCTAATTTCCTCTGTCCCTCCGGGACATGTTGCGACGTGAGTCAGCGGGCATTTGGAAAACGGTGACAGTGCGCGACGAAGTCATGCATTTTTGCGCCTTTGAGTACGACGGCGGAAAAGGAGGACTGCTGCCGCGATGCAGATGGCAATCTCGAACAAGAACGACCAGTGGAATACAAAACTCCACACCCACCAACTGCGTGTTGCCGGCACGGTGATGAGGTAAAAATTCTGATCCGAAAGCGGGTAGAGCCAACAGATGCCCGCGAACGGAGTATCGAGGATGAAATGCAGGAAAATTCCACCGACGAACGAGGCGGCGATCCACACGAAACGCTTGGTCCGTAAAAGCGTTCCGATGGTTGCCGACAATGCAAGGACAGCGAGCCAGAAAATCGGCAGATGAGTCCAGTAGTGATGGTGGTGATGCCGTCCGTGATCGATGAGGTAGAAATATAACATGTCCACGTCGGGAAAAACGCTTCCGATCAGGAATGAAATAAACCGCCCTTTCCTCGCCCGCTCGGAAACACGATCCGTCAATGCGCAGCCGCAGATATAACCAGCAGGAAGGTGAGCGATAAACATCGGAAAAAATGCCAGCGAAGGCCCAACCTCACCCTACTTCAGCTTCCCAAAAAGCTCCGCCTGCGGGCTCACTTCGGGGGCGAGGCTTTTGCGCTCCTTGCCCATGACAAACTTGCCGGCGCCCTCGGGAATCGGCACGGGGTATTCGCCGTTGAAGCATGCGAGGCAGAAGCTGTTTGCAGGGAGGCCGGTGGACTTGATCATGCCGGGGACGCTGAGGTAGCCGATGCTGTCGGCGCCGAGATAGCCAGCGATGGCTTCGGGCGTGTGCTGGTTGGCGATGAGCTTTTTCGGATCGGGGAAATCAATGCCGTAATGGCAGGCGTGGCGGTGCGGCGGGCAGCTCACGCGGAGGTGGACTTCCTTCGCGCCGCACTCGCGGAGATTTTTCACGCGGGCCATGGCGGTGGTGCCGCGCACGATGCTGTCGTCCACGACGACGACGCGCTTCCCGCGCACCATTTCGCCGATGAGGTTGAGCTTCACGCGGACATTGAAATCGCGAATGAGCTGCGAGGGCTGGAGAAAGGTGCGGCCGATGTAGTGGTTGCGCACGAAGGCCTGCTCGAAGCGGATGCCGAGCTGCTCGGCGAAGCCGAACGCGGCGTAGTTCCCGCTGTCGGGCACAGGGATGACGATGTCGGCCTCGACGGGGGTCTCGATGGCGAGCTGGCGGCCCATCTCGGTGCGGACGCGGGCGACATTGACGCCGGAAATGATCGAGTCGGGCCGCGCAAAATAGACATACTCGAACATGCAGAACGCGGGCCGCACATCATCGAACGGCCGCTCGCTGCGGATGCCATTTTCGCCGATGATGACGACCTCGCCGGGCTCGATGTCGCGAATGAACTTTGCGCCCACGAGATCGAAGGCGCAGGTCTCGCTCGTGAGGACATACGCGCCATCGAGCATGCCGAGTGAGAGCGGACGGAAGCCGTGCGGGTCGCGGAAGCCGATGATTTCGGTCTCGGTCATCATGACGACGGAGAAGGCGCCCTGGATGCGGCGGAGGACGTTGAGCACGTTGCCGCCATCACTCGGCTGCGCGAGGAGGTGGAGGATGATCTCGCTGTCCACCGTGGTCTGAAAGATCGAGCCCTTGTCCTCGAGTTCCTCGCGGAGCAGGGCGGCGTTCACGAGGTTGCCGTTGTGCCCGATGGCGATTTGCCCGCGCGCGCAGTCCACCATGAGCGGCTGGGCATTCGTGAGCGTGCTGCTCCCGGTGGTCGAGTAGCGGACGTGGCCGATGGCGCGCGTGTTCTTCGGGTAGTCTTCGGTGGCGCGGCCCTTGGCAAACTCAGACTCGGGAGGGCGGCCTTTGAGCCGCTCCAGATCCGGCCCTTTGAAGACCTGCGAGACGAGCCCCATGTCCACGTGGCGGATGAACTGCGAGCCGGATTTCCCGGCTGTGACGATGCCCGCGCTCTCCTGGCCGCGGTGCTGGAGGGCGAAGAGACCGTAGTAGGTCAGCTCCGCCGCGTTAGTGTGACCGAAGACGGCGAAGACGCCGCACTCGTGTTTCGGTTTGTGGTGGTTCACGCGAGGCAGGCGGCGGAGATACGGGGCATTGGGTGTGGCGTCAAGCGGCGGGCACTGAGGGGCGATGTTCCGTCACCTTTCCAAGCGTGGTGTTCAGCTCGTGGAGCTGCCACGCGGAAGTCACGCGCCCGCCTGCGAGGTCGGTGATGTAGAGGCTGTCAATGGCCGCGCCTTTTTCCGTGGTGATGCGCGCGGCGGCGATGAGGAACCTCGCATCGCTGACTGCGCGGAGCACCTGGTAGAGCAGGCCGGTGCGATCGGGAGCGGCGATGTCCACGAGCGTGTATTTCGGATTGATGTGCGGATTGATCGCGATGCGCACCGGGAAATCGAGCGTGCGCTCCCACGACTGCACGCGGCGCTGACGCTTCGCAATCAGCGGCATGAAGTCGTAGTTTTCCACCATGAGCGCGTCGTCCAGCAGCTTGCCGACGCGCTGGATGTCGCGCTCGTCCTCCACCGCCTGGAACCGCGGTGTCGTGATGCGGAAAATGTCGAGCACGAGCCCGTCGTGCCGCGTGAAAATGTCCGCACTGAGGATGCTCAGATCGCTGGCCGTCAGCGCGCCGCAGATGCGCGCGAGCAATTGGTGGCGATCCCATGTGCAAACCCATAGTTCGCTATGACCGGCGTGCGGGCGCGGCACCCAGCGGAGGACCGGCGCGAGTGCCCCCTCCTCGCCGGCAAAATGCTTTTCGAGAAACTCGCGCACAAGCTTCAGGTGCCCCGCGATTTCCCCGGAGGTATGGGTCTGGAAATACCGCTCGGGCAGCGCGGCAAAGTGCGCGTCAATTTCCATGTCGAAATCCGCCGGCAGCCATTCCTCCACCGCGGCCCTGAGTTCCTGCCGCTCGACATGGCGCTGCCTGCGGAAGCCCTCGCTATCCGCGAGGCAGCGTGAAGTCTCACGGTAGAGCTGCCACGAGAGCGACTCTGTCCAGCCGTTCCAGATTTTCTCGTCGCCGACACCGAGGCCGTCCGCGGCGGTGAGCAGCATGAGCGCGTCGAGATTTTCCTGGTGTCCGACCACTGCGGCAAACGACTCGATCGTGGCCGGATCCGAGAGGTCGCGCTGCCTCGCGGTGCGCGACATGAGGTCGTGGCTGTCCACGAGAAAGATGAGCAGCTTCCTCTGCTCGGGCGTGAGCTGGAGTCGGCGGGCGACTTTCTGCGCGTTGATCGTACTCTCGACGGCGTGGTGCCGGCTGTTCGCGGCCTTGCCCGTGTCGTGCAGCAGGATCGAGAGGTAGAGCACGTAGGGATCCTCGAGCTTCTCGAAAAGTTCGCGGTAGCCCTGGTGCCGCGGCTCCTCGGTGTCGAGCAGGCTGTCGAGCTTTTCCACGCAGACGAGCGTGTGCTCATCCACCGTGTAGCGGTGGAAATATTCGTGCTGCACGAGCGCCGTGAGGTTTCCAAATTCCGGCATCCACCGCCCGAGGAAATCCACGCGGTGCATGGCGTGCAGGATGTGGCCGACCTGCCCCTTCTTCCGCAGGATGCTCGCGAACACCTCGCGGTTCACCTTCCGGTAGCGGAATGTGTTGTCTATGTACTTCAGCCGCCGCCGCACGAGCTGCCGCAGCTCCGGGCTGATGCGCAGGCCGCGCAACTGGACGTGCTGGAAAAGCCGCATCATGCGCGCGCTGTCCTCCTTGAAAATCTGCCGGTCGAGGTAGCCGATGCGGTCGCCGTTCGCGATGAAGCCGTCGAACTCCTCGCGCTTCGCCTTCGCGCGCCGCACGAAGGGCAGGAAGCGGAAAAATCCGCCCGGCGCCTTTTCCTCCACCATCGGCAGCGCGAGACGCTCGGAGATGAGTTCCGTGAGTTCGTAAATCGCGCGCGCGTGCCGGTAGTAGTCGCGCATGAGCGCCTCGGTGCGGCGCAGCACGTCGGGGAATCTCGCCTTGTACCCGAGGCGGTCCGCGAGATCCTTCTGGTTGCCGACGAGGATCACATCCACATGCCGCCTGGTGACGTAGTGCAGTTCGGTGCGGAGGCGAAAAAGGAAATCGTATGCGCGATCCAGTTCGCGCTGCTCGCTCTCGTTCAGATATTTCTTCTTCACCAGATCGCCCGTCGTGCGCACGCGGTATTTGAAATACGCCATCCACAGCAGGTTCTGGAAATCGCGCAGGCCCCCGCAGCCGTTCTTGATGTTCGGCTCCTGCATGTAAACGGTCTGCCCGTATTTGGAATGACGCGAAGCCTGGTCCGCGACACGCGCGGCGAGGTAGTCCTCCGTATGCCCGTCCACGCATGATTTCAGGAATTGCTTCTGGAACGCCTCGAACATTTCCCGGTCGCCCCACAGGAATCGCGCCTCAAGCATCGCGGTCTTTGACTGCATCTCCTTGTTCGCCTCCGTGATCGTCTCGCTGAGATTCCGCGTCGAGTGCCCCGGCGTGAAATCGCACGCGAAAAGCATGTTCAGCACATCCGTCACCGCGGCCTCGACGCCCTCCGGCAGCTTCGTGCGTCCGGCGTGGAGGAAGCCGATGTCAATGTCGCTCTTCGGATTCAGCTCACTCCGCCCGTAGCCGCCGATCGCCATGAGCGTGAGCTTCGGCGGCTTGATCCGCTGGCTGCGCAAATCCGCGACCGCGACATCCATGAGATGGCGCGTGAAATCATCAATCGTCTCCGCGCGGATGTGGCCGATCTCGATGCCGCCCGTCACGCGGCGGTGGCGCAGTTCGAGCCACTTTTCCTCCACCGCCAGCGCCTTCCGGTACGCAGCCACGCGCACCTCGAAGGAAATCGTGCCTTCCGCGATCAGCCGGGATTCGATCTCCGCCAGCACCTTCGCAAAGCGCCGCATCGGTGGTTTGGTAGGAGGCACGCGCGTTACGCCAGCGAGAATGCCTGCTGCGCCGGCGTGCCGGCGCTCCCGCGCACCTTCGCATCGTTCGCCGCGAGATGGGTGAGCGCGTGGAAGACCGCCTCCGGCTCCCCGTCGATCGCCTGCGCGATTTGCTCCGCCGTCTTCGCCTCCGCACTCAGCGAGGCCCGCACCTTGAGCTGCAGCGCGAGCACCACAGCCGCGGCCTTCTTGCCCGCCTCCACGCCCGGTTGGTGGTAAGCGTTGATGTTCACGAGCGTTGCGTAAAAGCCGACCGCGCGATCGTAGAGCGCAATCAGCGCGCCGACCGTCTTCGGCGACACCTCGGGGATGCTCACCGTCACACTGTCGCGCCCGCTCTCGAACAGCGCCTGCCGCGTGCCGCGCAGGAAGCCCTGCAAATAATCGCCCGCCGTCACGCCCGGCTCCACTTCGATGCCCGCCGCGCTGCGCGCCTTGCGCACCTCGATGAAGGTCGCGAAGAAATTATTCACACCGTCGCGGAGCTGCTGGACGTACGCGTGCTGATCGGTCGAGCCCTTGTTCCCATACACCGCGATGCCCTGGTGCACCTCGCGCCCGTCGAGATCGAGCCGCTTGCCGAGACTCTCCATCACGAGTTGCTGGAGATACTTTGAGAAAAGCGCGAGCCGATCCTTGTACGGCAGCACGACCATGTCCTTCGCGCCCTTGCCGCCCCCCGCGAAATGCCAGCTCAACGCGAGCATCATCGCGGGGTTTTTCCGCGTCTCGGCGAGGCGCGTCCACTCGTCCATCACCGCTGCGCCTTCGAGGATTTCGCCGATCTGCAGCCCTTGCAATGCGAGCGGCAGCAGCCCCACCGCGCTCATCACCGAAGTGCGTCCGCCCACCCAGTCCCACATCGGGAAACGCGCGATCCATTTTTTCTCCGTCGCATACTTGTCGAGCGGCGAACCCACGCCCGTCACCGCCACCGCGTGCGATGCGAAATCAATCCCCGCCTTTTTGTACGCAGCCTCCGCCTCCAGCATCCCGTTGCGCGTCTCCGGCGTGCCACCGCTTTTCGAAATAGTGACGACCAGCGTGTGATCCAGCCGGTGCAACAGCCGCTCGATCGTGCGATCAATCCCATCCGGATCCGTGTTGTCGAAAAAGTGCAGCCGCATCTTGTCCTCCGAAGTCCCGAGCGCCTCCGCGACGAACTGCGGCCCGAGCGCCGAGCCGCCGATCCCGATCACCAGCACGTCCATGAATTTTTCCGATTGGTGCGTCCGCATCGCGAACTCCTTGACGTTCGCATAGCACGTCACGATCTCCTCGCGCAGCTCATCGTTCGGCGCGATCTCCGGCGTGCGCAGCCAGTAGTGCCCGACCATCCGCTTCTCGTCGGGATTCGCGATGGCGCCCTTTTCCAGCGCATCCATCGCCGCGAAAGATTTCTGCGCCGCCGGCTCCATCGTCGCAAGCCACGCCTCGTCGAAGCGCATCCGGCTCGCATCGAGCGTCACGCCGAGTTCATCGTTGGCGATGTAGGAGACCTGAAATTTTTCCCAAAGCGAAGTGGACATAGGGCGGCGAATGAAGCCGCCCCTGCCCGCGGGCGCAAGCCCGGCGCGGGAACATTCAACATTGAACATCCAACACGCCGTCCGTGGACACTGGAGATTCAGCACCAGTTGAATGTTCCCACCCCGCACGACACTTGACGCGCCGGAATTTCTGCATATATCCCCCGCCCGCTTCGCTCGTATGAAATTCGCCGTACTCTCACTCGCAATCACCACCCTCGTCGCTGGATGCGCCAGAGATCCCCGCCTGAGCAGCGACACCGTGTATCTCGGCGGACGCCGCGTGACCGTCGGCCGTTCCGCGGGCGAGGACAAGCGGATGAACTTCGACAATGTGTCGTACTGGGACGGTAACAACGCCACCGGCTCGCCGCGCATCGCGATCAAATTGCACGAGCAGAAAGCCTATTTTTACAAGGGCGAACAGCTCGTCGGCATCTCGACCCTCTCGACCGGGCGCGAAGGTTTCGGCACGCCTTCCGGCAGCTTCAAGATTCAGCAAAAGGATCGCGACCATGTCTCCTCGCGCTTCGGCGACTACGTGGATGCGAGGACGGGTGAGGTCGTGAGAAAGGACATCGATCACATGAAGGATCCGATGCCGAAAGGTGCCAAATACGACGGCGCGAAGATGCCCTACTTCATGCGGGTGAGCGGCGGCGTCGGCATGCACGAGGGCTTTCTCCCCGGCTATCCCGCGTCGCACGGTTGCATCCGCATGCCCGGCTTCATGGCCGAGGCGTTTTTCAATCACGTCGAAGTCGGCACCCCCGTGAGCATCTCGCCGTGAGCGGAGGTGTCCCGGAAATTTCAGTGACCGACGCGGTAGATTTGCTCGCTGGAAAAAATCCGCCGCGTCTCGTGGACGTGCGCGAACCGGACGAGTGGGCCGTCGCAAAAATCCCCGGCGCGGAACTGCTCCCGCTCTCCCGGTGGCCGGCGCTCGCGCTCGAAAAGCTCACGGACAAATTGCAGCCGCTGCTCATCCAGTGCCACCACGGCGGTCGCTCCGCGCGCGCCGCCGCCTGGCTCCTCGGCCAGGGCTTCACCGACGTGACAAATCTCGCCGGCGGCATCGACGCGTGGTCCGAGCAAGTGGACGGATCCATCGCCCGCTATTAGTGCTGCGACAGCGGTGAAATATCCGATTCGTCGAACGGTCGCGAAGTGCGACTGGCGGTCAGTCATAATTGCCTCGTGAAAACCGGCAAGCCGCTCGCTGCTCACCAGACACCAATCACAGCAACCGCTCTGGAAAACCAACCCATCATTTCACCGCTGACACAACATTCGGGAAACGCTGCCCGCGGTGCAAACATTCACCGCGGCCATCACTTCACGCACGACGAGCGGCCGCTCTCGGCCGCGCAGAAATAACCGCCGATTTAGCGCAATTTTACCCGCTCTTTACAAAAGATCGCCGAACCGGACACACGGACTTTACAGACGTCCGCCAGCGTATCCCCATGAAACGAAACCTCCGCAGACACATCGGCACGGCGGGAGCACTCATGCTCTTGGCCGCGACAGCACTCGCTCAAAACGGAGCCCCCGGAAAATTTCCTCCGCCCCCACCACAATCCAGGCCTCCCGGAAAACTCGCGCCACCGCCGCAAGGCCAGCCGCCGCAAGGCCAGCCGCCGCAAGGCCAGCCGCCGCAAGGTCGGCCGCCGCAAGGCCACCCGCCGCAAGGCCAGCCACCGCAAGGCCAGCCGCCGCAAGGTCGGCCGCCTCAGCCTCCCCAACCTCCGGCACCACAAGTCGGCGGTCCTCTCGCGGGACTCACTCCCTCAGAACTCGCGGCTTACAAGGCGGGCAAGGATGAATTTCTCAACGTCGAGACCCCGGAGAGCGGGCTCGGGCCGATCTTCAACAATGTCTCGTGCGTCTCGTGCCACGCCAAACCCTCGCCGGGCGGCACGAGCGAAATTTTTGTCACACGCTTCGGGCGCACGGTGAATGGCGTCTTCGACCCGCTCGAATCGCTCGGCGGCTCGCTGCTTCAGGAAAAGGCGATCGTTCCCGCCGTCCGCGAAGTCATCCCGCGCGAGGCGAACACCATCGCGCGCCGGCAGACTCCGCCGCTCTATGGGCTCGGGCTGATCGAGGCGATTCCGGACGCCACACTTCAGGCGCTCGCCCTGCGTCCCGCCGTGGACGGCATCACCGGCAAGGCGGCGATCATCACGGATGTCGCGACGGGCACGCAGCGCGTCGGCCGCCTCGGAATGAAGAACCAGCACGCGAGCATCCTCGGATTTTCCGCGGACGCGTACCTGAATGAAATGGGCATCACCAGCCGGCTCTTCCCACACGAAAATGCGCCGAACGGAAACACCGCGTTGCTCGCGCAATTCGACACGACGATCGATCCCGAGGACGAGGTGAACCCCATCACGAACCGGTCGGACATTGACACCGTCGCAGACTTCCAGCGCCTGCTCGCGCCGCCCCAGCCGCGGCCATTCACGGTAAGGGCATTCGCCGGTCAGAAGCTTTTCACGGACATCGGCTGCGCGATCTGTCACGTCCCGCAGCTCATGACCGGCGCGAACCCCATCGCCGCGCTGAACAACCAGCCGGTAAATCTTTACTCCGACCTCCTGCTGCACGACATGGGCGCGCTCGGCGACGGTATCGCGCAATCCGCCGCGACGGCGCGCGAGATGCGGACGACTCCGCTCTGGGGCATGGGTCACCGCCGCACCTACCTCCACGACGGGCGCGCGCCGACGATTGATGCGGCCATCCGCGCACACGACGGCCAGGGCAAGGCCTCGCGTGATCGCTTTGCAAAAATGAACGCCACCGACGCCGCGGCGCTGCTGGAATTCCTCGTCTCGCTGTAATTGAAGACCCACGCAACGCCGCCGCAGCGTTCCACGCCGCGGTGGCGTTTGCGCGTCCAGGAGAGTCCGCTTCACATTCCGCGCTGGCTTTTCTTTCGGTATCCGACGGAAGTTGCCGGCTGTGAAGCCGCGCATTTCCCTCCCGTTCCTCGCTCTCCTCGCCCTCATGTTCCCCGTCCGCGCCGCGGAGCGCGGACTGTTTGAAAAGGACAACCTCGTCGCGTGGTGCATCGTTCCATTCGACTCGAAAAAGCGCACGCCCGAGGAGCGCGCGGCAATGCTGGAAAAGCTGGGTGTCAAAAAATTCGCATACGACTACCGCGCCGAACACATCGCGAGTTGGGACGAGGAACTCAATGCGCTGAAGCGCCACGGCATCGAACTGACGGCGTGGTGGTTTCCCGGATCGCTGAACGACGAGGCGAAGAAGACGCTCGAGCTTTTCCAGCGCCACGGCGTGAAGCCGCAGCTCTGGGTGAGCGGCGGCGGCGCAGCGACGAAAGACGCCGTGGAGCAACACGCAAGGATCGAGACGGAGGCAAAGCGCATCAGGCCGATCGCGGAAGCCGCTGCTCCGCTCGGCATCCAGGTCGCGCTCTATAATCACGGCGGCTGGTTCGGCGAGCCGGAGAACCAACTCGCGATCATCGCGCGTCTCGCGACGGACGGCGTGAAGAACGTCGGCATCGTGTACAACCAGCACCATGGCCACGGGCATGTGGAGCGGTTTGCAAAGTTGCTCGACCAGATGAAGCCGCACCTGCTCGCGCTGAACCTCAATGGCCTGTCGCCCGGCGGCGACGAGCACGGCGACAAAATCCTCCCGCTCGGGCAGGGCGAACTCGATCTCGGCCTGCTGAAAATCATCCGCGCCAGCGGCTGGCGCGGGCCGATCGGAATCCTCAACCACACCGGCGAAGACGCCGAGCTGCGCCTGCTCGACAATCTCGACGGACTGCAGTGGCTCGCACCGCAGCTCGATGGAAAACCCGCGAACGAAAAACCGACGCCGCGCTCGTGGAAGAAGCCCGTGAAGGGCGCGGGCGTGCCGGACACATTCATCATTCCCGCAGCGAGGACGGAGGAACTCACGCGGGCGAACGGCTGGCCGCAGCTCGACCATTTCAAGCGATGGGATCGCTCGCTCGGCGGGCCGACATCGAACCGCTTTACGGCGCTCATGCAGATCAACAAGGCCAACGTCGTGCAGCTCAAGCCCGTGTGGGAATACCACTCGAAGGACGGGACGGCGAACATCCAGTGCAACCCGATCATCGTGGATGGCGTGATGTTTGCGCCGACGGCGGGCTGGAACATCGTGGCGCTCGATGCGGCGAATGGAAAAGAGTTGTGGCGCTTTGAACCGCCGAAGGAAGGCCGACGCCTCGAAGACCAACCCGCGCGTCGCGGGCTGCTGCACTGGCCGGGCGATGCGCAAAATCCGGCGCGCGTGATTTTCGGCGCGGGCAACTGGCTCTACGCGCTCGATCCGAAGACCGGCAGAGCGCTCGATGTTTTCGGCGAACACGGCCGCACATTCATCCCGCCGGGCACGAGCACGGTCGGCGCGGTGTTCCGCCATGTGCTAGTGGTCGCGGGCTATGCCGGCGACGTGCATGGCTACGATGTGCGCAGCGGTGCGATGCTGTGGACTTTCAAGACGAAGCCCGACGCGGGCGAATATGGGCACGAGACTTGGAGTCACATCGAGCAGGGCGCGAACTGCTGGGGCGGCATGGCGCTCGATGAGTCGCGCGGCATCGCCTACGTCGCGACGGGCTCGCCGAAGCCGAACTACATCGGCCACGGTCACACGGGCGAAAATCTCTTTTCAAACTGCGTCATCGCGCTCGACGCACTGACGGGCAAACGCCTCTGGCACTTTCAGGAAATCCGCCACGACGTGTGGGACTGGGACATCCCCGCGCCGCCGAACCTCGTCACCGTCGAGCGCGACGGCTTGCGCGTGGATGCCGTCGCGCAAGTCACGAAGCTCGGCAACACGCTGCTGCTCGATCGCGTCACCGGCGCGCCGCTCTTCGATTTTCGCCTCGTGAAAGTGACAGGCCGCGTGCTGCCCGGCGACATCGCGGCGCCGATGCAGCCGATGCCGCTGCTGCCGCAGCCCTTCGCGCGACAGGCTTACACACTGACCGAGATGCCCGCGTCGCCGGAAGCACAGGCGGTCGTGCTGCCCGTCGTGCAGCGTGCGAATTCCGGGACGTATCCGAGCATCGAGGAGGCAAAGCCGACGCTGCTTTTCAACATCCACGGCGGCGCGGAGTGGACGGGCGCATCGGCGGATCCGCGCAATGGAAAGCTGTTCGTCACGTCGAATGAAATTCCGTGGTTCGTGACGTGTTTCCGCGACAGCGATCCCGAGCCTCTGAAGCCTGCGACCGAGGGCGAGAAAGTGTACCAGACCTCCTGCGCCGCGTGCCACGGCGCGGATCGGAAGGGCATCGCGCATGTGCCGCCGCTGCGCGGGGTGCGGCTGAGATTCAAGGAGGATGAGATCCGCTCGCAGATCAAAGATGGCCGCAACGGAATGCCGCCGCAGCCGCAGCTCACCGAGGCGCAGCTTGCACCGTTGCTCGATTTTCTCCTCTGCCGCGACCGGCCCATCCCGCCCGTGGATCCGAATGCGGTGCCGCGCTGGACATTCGCCGGATGGAACCGGCTCGTGGATCACGAGGGCTATCCGGGCTGCAAGCCGCCGTGGGGCACGCTCACCTGCCTCGACCTGAACACGGGACGCATCGCATGGCAGGTGCCGTTCGGCGAGTATCCCGAACTCGCCGCGCGCGGCACACCGAAGACCGGGCAGGAAAGTTTCGGCGGCTGCATGAGCACCGCGAGCGGGCTCGTGGTCGCAGGCGGCACGCGCGACAGAAAATTGCGCGCCTTCGACGCGGACACCGGCGCGGAACTCTGGAGCCATCAGCTCCCGCTGCACTCGACCGCGCCGCCCGCAAGCTACCAGGTGAACGGCAGGCAGTTCATCGTGGTGCCCGTGACCGGCGGCGGAAAACTCGGCGGGCTGACGGGCGACAGTTGGGTTGCATTTGCGCTCCCGTAAAATAAACCACGCCGTCTGTTGAGAGCGCAGGCGAGGCTGCGGATCCCGCCTGCTTCGCTCTGCGGATTACGCGGCGTGCTGCTTGATTTCCTCGCGCAGTTTCTCGCTCGAAGAGATCGTCTGCTCGAGAATATTCGGCACCGTGGGACGGGGCCGGGCGCGGACGTAAAGCTGGTAGTTGAAGAGGCTGCGGATGATCGGGACGCGGCAGAGGAAGCTGTTGATCGCCATCACGATTTTTCCGAAGAAACCGTTGCCGATGACCTTCGGATACGGCGCGGGAATGCCGCGCATTTCGAGCACGTTGTAGCCGGTCTGCTCGAAGAGTTCGCGCAGCGAGCGCCACGTGAAGAGCCGCGTGTGCGTGCGATCGAGGATGCCTTTGCGCCCGTAATTGAACTGGCCGAAGAAGAGCATCATCCGCGTGACGAAGAATGCGATGTTCGCCGTGGTGAGGATGATCTCCGGGCGCTTGTGGACGGCCTTTTCACGCAGCATCTCCATGAAAACCTCGGGGTCTTTCAGGTGCTCGATGATGTCGAGCATGAAGATCTGATCGTAGTCCGAGATGTCCACCGGCACGGGCTCGGCCTCGATGTCCCATTTGCGATAGTCCACGTTCGGCTTGCCGCCCTCTTCCGGCGAATACTGATCGAGGCCGGTGACGTGAGCGGCCTTGTCCGCCATGAGTTCGGCGACGTAGCCACGGCCGCAACCGATGTCGAGGACACGCGCGCCGGGCTTCACGGATTTGAGCGCGCGCTCGTGGCTGCTGTCGTAGCCGAGCTTCAAGTCATAGGTCTCCTCGACGGGGCCGACGTCGTATTTGCGATCGTAAAGCAGATTCTTGCTGTGGAGCTTCGCACGGACGACGGCCTTGCAGCAGTCGTAGGCGTATTTGATTCCGTTCACGCGGCAGATTTCGTCGCCGTAAAAAGTGGGGATCGGCAACTCGACGATTCGCATCCCGGCGAAGTGGAGCTGGATGATGATGTCGGTGTCGAAGTGAAAGTCGTTCGCGTTCCGCTCGAACGGCAGCTTCTTCAGCGCCTCGACGGAGTAGAGCCGGTAGCCGCTGTGGAATTCGCTGAGATCCGTGCCGAGCACGAAATTCTCGAACACGGTGAGCACCTGGTTGCCGATCCATTTGTAGAGCGGCATGCCGCCCGCGAGCGCGTCCTGTTTTTTGATCATCCGCGAGCCGAAGACCGCGTCGGCCTCGCCCTTCGCGATGGGCTCGATCAGATCGGGCAATTTTTCCGGCGCATACTGCCCGTCGCCGTGGACGAGCGCGACGATGTCGAAGCCATTGTCGATCGCGTAGCGGTAGCCGAGCTTCTGGTTGCCACCGTAGCGCTGGTTCTCGGGATTGCGGAGAATGGTGATGCGGAAGTCGCCCTCGCGATTTTCGTGCTTCAGGCTGGTGGCGAAGGTGCGATCCTTCGAGGAATCATCAATGATGAGCACCTCGACGCCAGGCCGCCGGAGCGACGCGGGGATGCGGTCGAGGACGCCGGTGATGGTCGTCTCGGCGTTGTAAGCGACGATGAAAATGAGGACGCGTTTCTGCGCCGGTGCGGGCGTATCGGACATGGTTGGGCGGACGGAGAATAGCGCGCCGCGGGTCGCGGTCGAGCTTTGCGTCGGGGTGACTCACGCGCTGAGCCTGCCGGCATCCTGCCTGGTGCGGCGCTGGTTCAGGCTTCCCTCGTGAGAAGCCACTTGTCGGCGACAAATGAAACCCTTCTCCCCTCTTGCTCGGCGAATCGTTCCACCGCAAGACGGACGCCATCCCACCCATAGTCGTCACCGAAGAGGATTCCTCCTGCATCCAAGATTTCCCAGTAGCTGGCGAGATCGTGATAGACGTCCTCCTCCTCATGACTTGCGTCCACGTAAATGAGTTCCGCTTTGATCCCGTGAGCGCGGAACCAAAGTGCAGCGGTCGAAGCGGTCTGGGGAAATGGGACAATGCGATCCTGAAAGCCTCCGTGGCAGACATTCGCGAGGAACTGGTAATAGACGGAAGGATAGCCGTGGCGCAGTTGCAGGGCGAGGTACCGCTCGGGATCGTTTTGATCGTTCCAAAATTCCAGCGCGCCGAGCCAGGTGTCCACGCAGACGATTTGTGTGGCGAGACCGAGGTCGCGGCATGCGGCGGCCATTTCCAAGGCGGAGGCGCCCTTCCAGGTTCCCACTTCGAAGATGAGCCGTGGGCGCTTGCGGGCGATCAGTTCACGGAAGGCCGGCGACTGTCCGCCCCAGCCATGTGAATCCAGAGGGAACGGGCGAAAATCGAAACCGTCGTAGGGATTCGTCCGATGGAGCAGTTGCATCACATCCACTGCGGTCGTTCGCTGCTTCGCATCCGCCGCGGCCTTGCGTGGTGCATGGCGGATCTTTTTCACGCTGTAGCCAGCCTTGTAAAAGAGCGTCTTAATCCACGAGTGAAGCTTCATGTGGAGCCGAACGATGCCCAACAATATCCGCAAGGCGCAAGGCTGGGATTTCTCCGCACGTTGCCATCATCCCATCAAGGCGCACTTTTGATCACATTCTGCAGCCTCAGCAAATCCGCGGTGATGGTCTCGTAGAGCGGGAGGTCGGTGTTCTTCGCGAGGATCGTGTACTGGCGGTATTCGTAACCGCAGAGCCCTGCCACGGCGATCAGCGCGGCGAGCCACTGCCATCGGCCGAGACGCGCGCACATTTCCCACACCATCGCAAACGCCGCGGCGCGCAGCGGGAGTTCCCAGATGGAGGCGTAGCGGAGGTTCATGCCGTAGCGCACATTGCACATGATGAGATAGCTCGCAGCGACGAATACGGCGAAGAACGCGAGTTCCCTGCGACGCGGAACGACGGCAAAAAGTGCGCCGAGCGCGAGGCACACGATGATGGGGCTCACGGTGAGCAGATCGATCAGGTAGCGGTGCCACGGGCCGTCGCCGGTGAGCCGCGCGTATTCGAGATTCTGCGCCTTGGCGACGAGGTTCCGATACACCTCGATGAACGGCTCGATGCCGCCGGACATCACGGCGAGCAGCACGACACCGA